>JARGGF010000338.1 GCA_029210905.1 Bacteroidales bacterium
TATTTGCCCGATTGCGAAAAAGAATTTCATAATTACATCCTTGAATGGGATGAAATGGAATACAAGGTATATGTAGATTCCACTGAATATTTTTCATTTAAAAACGAACAAAAAACCTATAAAGAATGGCCTTTTGATAAGAAATTTCATCTTCTGCTCAATGTTGCAGTGGGTGGTTTCTGGGGTGCGGTTGAGGGCGTTGATGAGCGTATTTTCCCTCAGGAAATGTTAGTTGATTACGTTCGCGTTTATCAAAAACAATAAGAAAACTTTGAAATGAAACTATTTGCATTTTTAATTACCACTATACTTTGTATTACAACAAGTAATATTAAAGCACAGACCTATGATTTGGTATGGTCTGATGAATTTGATTATACAGGTCTGCCTAACAGCTCTATATGGAGCTATGATGTTGGCGGAGGCGGCTGGGGAAATAATGAGTTGCAATATTATACCGATGCAAGAACCGAAAATGCCCGGGTAGAAAACGGAAATTTAATTATTGAGGCACGTAAAGAAGCATATGGTGGAAGTGCCTATACTTCAGCACGTTTAATTACAAAAAGTAAAGGCGATTGGTTGTATGGAAAAATTGAAGTAAGGGCAAAACTACCAGGTGGCACTGGTACTTGGCCTGCAATATGGATGCTTCCAACTGACTGGGCTTACGGAGGTTGGCCTGCCAGTGGTGAAATTGATATCATGGAATATGTGGGATATGATCCTGGAGTGGTTCATGGAACAGTTCATACAGCTGCCTATAATCACACACTGGGAACGCAAAAGGGTGCAAGCATCTCAGTTACAGATGCAGAAACAGCTTTTCATGTTTATAGTTTAATCTGGACACCTGAAAATATTAAAATTTATGTGGATGATGCAAAGTATTTTACTTTTTTTGCACAGGGCGATTACACAACCTGGCCTTTTGATAAACGTTTTCATTTGCTGCTAAATATTGCTGTTGGCGGCAACTGGGGAGGTGCCCAGGGAGTTGATGAAACTATTTTTCCTGTAAGGATGGAAGTAGATTACGTTAGAGTTTACCAGGACAAAACTACTTCACTAAGAGAGCTCAAAGAAAGTAAACATATGACGGTTACCCCAAATCCGGCAAAAAACGTTGTTTCACTTAAATCAGAAGAGGCTTTTTGTAATATTGAAATCTATTCTTTTTTGGGTAAAAAAATACGTGATATAAAAACTGATAAAAGCAAAATGGCTGAATTTGATATTTCCAATTTAAAAGAGGGTATATATTTTCTGACTATCAAAGGAAATGATGGTAACTTAATAGGCCGGAAAAAAATTGTAAAACACTATTTTTTAACTACTTAAACCAATATATATCACAGACATTATCACTTTAAAAAACTTGAATTCCTTTTTAAGAAATTAAATTAAGATGTTATCAAAATCCTGAATTATGAGAAATTTAACCTTCATGTTTATAGCTGTTATCTTATTGGCAGCCTGTTCAAAATCGTCAGAAAATGCTGGTTTAACCTTTCTCAAAACCCAGGGACAGGACATTGTAAACGAATCTGGTGAAAAAATATATTTAAGGGGTGTCGGCCTGGGCAATTGGCTCTTACCCGAAGGATATATGTGGAAATTTGGAGAAAATGGCGATCGCCCACGTAAAATTGAAAAAATTGTAAGTGATCTGATTGGTAATGAAAAAGCAAGTGATTTCTGGTACAATTTTAGAAAAAATTACATTACTGAAGCTGATATTCAAAGAATTGCAGCATTGGGATTTAATTCTGTGCGTCCTGCTTTAAATTCCCGCTTGTTTGTAACTGAAGGAGAGAACCCCGTTTTTATCGACGAGGGTTTTTTATTGCTGGATAGTTTGGTACAATGGTGCAAAAAACATCAAATCTATGTAATTATTGATATGCATGGAGCTCCGGGAGGGCAAACAGGACAAAATATTGATGATAGCCCCAATAATGAGCCGGAATTATTTATGTACCCAAAGAACCAGGATTTACTGTTGGAACTGTGGATGAAGATAGTTAATAAATACAAGGATGAACCTGCTGTTGCTGCCTATAATCTAATTAATGAGCCACTTCCGGAAAGAACTGGTGCTGCTGAAAAATACAAACATTTATTAGTGCCTCTATATGAGCGATTGATAAGTGAAATAAGAAAAGTGGATGCCAAACATATGATCACTGTAGAGGGATATAACTGGTCCAACAACTGGTCCTTATTTGAACAACCACTGGATAGCAATATCTTTTATCAATTTCATTATTATTGTTGGAACCGCCCTGATAATCTGAACAGTATTGACTATTTTCTTAAGAAAAGAGAACAACTAAATACTCCGGTTTGGGTAGGTGAAACCGGTGAACAGGGAGTTGGAATCTATTGGGCCACAACACAATACTTCGAAACCAACAACATAGGTTTTTCATTTTGGCCCTGGAAAAAAATGGATACTCAAAATACCCCCTATTCAATTAATAAACCAGAAAACTGGGATTTAATAGCTGAATATTCAAAAGGAGGGGAAAAACCAGACTCAATAATCGCTGTAAAAGCTTTTGATGATTTATTGGAAAATATTAAACTGGCAAATTGCGAGTACTATCAGGATGTTGTAAATGCAATTTTTGCAAGAATTCCTGCTAAAATTGAAGCAGAAAATTATGGCCACCTGGGCTTTAATAAATCCTATTTTGTAAACGATACATCCGTAAAATCAAACTATTACAGGACAAATGAGCCTGTGCAGGTAAATTTGATTGAAAGCGATGAAAAATCACGAACATCCCAACAGTATATTTATTTACAGCAAGATGAATGGATAGCTTATAATTTTAACAATCTGGAAGCAAAAAAATATGATTTAAAATTAAAATTAAGTGCAGATAAATTACCTGTTGATATAAGTATTAGCATAAATGACAAACCGATTGATTATCAATATAATAAAGAGGGTTGGAATGAAGTATTAATAGGAGAATATGATTTTAAACAAGGGGGGAATAATATTAAATTCAAATTAAAAAATAACCAGCTAAAAATCGATTGGTTGCTTATTGAGTAAAAATTTATAAAGAGTTGAAAAAAAAGTGGATATGAAGAAATTACTGACAATCATCTGTGTTGCTATTTCATTTACATTATTGATCTTACCCGATAATGCATTAGCACAGGGCTTCTTAAAAGCCGAAGGAAAGAAAATAGTGGATGGAAATAGCCAGGAGGTTATTTTACGGGGAATGGGACTTGGCGGCTGGATGCTCCAGGAGGGTTATATGATGAAAACCTCAGATTTTGCAGGTACTCAGCATGAATTAAAAAATAAAATAACCGCCTTAATTGGTCAAAGTGGTATGGAAGCATTCTATGATGCCTGGTTGGCAAATTATATGACAGAAGCCGATGTGGATTCAATGGCCTCTTGGGGATTCAATTCAATCCGTCTGCCTATGCATTACAATCTTTATACTTTACCAATTGAGCAAGAGCCGGTTGCCGGTGAAAATACCTGGTTGCAAACAGGTTTCGACCTAACAGATAGTCTGCTAAAATGGTGTGCCAAAAATAAAATGTATTTAATTCTGGATTTGCATGCGGCACCAGGTGGGCAAGGGAAGGACGCAGCCATTTCAGATTATGACCCAACCAAACCTTCACTTTGGGAAAGTAAGGCAAACAGAGATAAAACCGTAGCATTGTGGAAAAAATTGGCTGAACATTATGCTGATAGCATTTGGATTGGCGGCTATGACTTGATAAACGAGACCAATTGGGACATGTCTGGTAACACGCTGCTTGCAAATTTATACAAAGAAATTACGGACAGTATCCGCAAAGTAGACAATAACCACATCATTTATATTGAAGGCAACTGGTTTGCCAATGATTTTACGGGACTTACCCCGCCATGGGATGATAATATGGTATATAGCTTTCACAAATACTGGACTTATAATGATCAAGGTTCCATTCAATGGATGCTGAATATGCGCGAAAGTCAAAATGTTCCAATATGGCTGGGTGAAAGTGGCGAAAACTCTAACACCTGGTTTTATGAATGCATAAAATTAATGGAAGATAATGGTATTGGCTGGGCGTGGTGGCCTTTAAAGAAGATCGATGACATAGCCGGCCCTCTCTCTGTTATAAAAACAGCTGAATATGATGTATTGTTAAATTACTGGAAGAATGGTGGAACCAAACCAACTGTGCAATATGCCACCGACGCTTTAATGCAAATGGCTGAAAATCTAAAACTTAACAATTGCCAGTTTCACCCCGACGTGATTGACGCCATGTTCCGGCAGATAAACTCAACGGAAACCATTCCTTATTCTGTAAATAATATACCTGGTGTTCTTTATACAAGTAATTTTGATATGGGACAGCATCAATATGCATATTTTGATAATAACGTAGCAAACTATCATCTTTCTACAAATTCTTATACGGCTTGGAATGGTGGCTGGTCTTACCGAAATGACGGAGTAGATATCGAAATTTGTGAAGATAATACAAATAGCAATGGTTATTCAGTAGGTCACTTTGAAGATGACGAGTGGATGGTATATACTGTAAACATCTCAGAATCTGCTGTATATAATGTAAATATAAGAACAGCCAGCGAGAATTCAAATGGCAGCTTTTTTTTACAGGAAGACGGTGTGGCAATTTGTCAAGCAATTAATGTAGCTAATTCAGGAGGATGGCAAACATGGCAGACCACAAGCGCCAGCAATCTGGTGCTAAATGAAGGGACACATAAATTAAAAATATATGCCCTCAAGGGTGGATTTAATATCAGCAGTCTTGAATTTATTAAAGTAGGTGAAACAGTAGATATTCAGACTGATTTTGTTGGAGCAATTACCGCCTCTGATGGCTATACAATTGATGTACAAATAAATAAACCCCTCACAACTAGCAATACTTTTAATCCTGACGAATTTACAGTTTCAATTAACGGAACTGAAGTTTCAATTACCAACATTGAGCTCAATCCGCAAAATCCCAGGGTTATTAATATCACCATTTCCTACTTAATGAAAGCTGGTAATAAGATTTTGGTTTCCTACGCTGGCGATTTGATAAGTGCAACTGATGGCACCATCCTTCAGCAATTTACAGATAAAGAGGTACAGAATACCTTACCGCAAAGACATAATATTCCGGGTAAAATTCAGGCAGAAGATTATTTTTACAACAGTGGTTTCGGTGAAGAACCTACCACAGATGCAGGTGGAGGAGTAAACCTGGGCTGGACAAATGTTGGTGACTACCTTGATTATTATATTTCAGTCGATAACGGAGGTAACTATGAGGTAAGTTATCGCGTAGCAGCAGAAAGTACCGCCGGACAATTAGAAATGCAACTACTTGGAGATGAAATTACCACCCTTCATGTAATTGATTTGCCGGTAACTGGCGGATGGCAAACCTGGGAAACAGTTACTAAAGCCGTACAACTACCTCAGGGACAGCACACTATAAGACTACTTGTGAAAAAAACCGAGTTCAATTTTAACTGGTTTGAATTTAATGTAATTGCTGGTTTTGATGATTTGAACAAAAGCCAGGGAAAATTTAAGGTTTACCCAAATCCGGCAAAAAATGAAGTAAATATTAACGCTTTAACTGAAAATAAAGGGCCGCTAAAATATACCATAATAAATACAAAAGGGCAGTCAATTATTTCAGGTAAAATGCAATTGGATAGGCCTTTGGACGTATCTGGGCTTACTAATGGAGTCTATTACCTGAATATATATGAAAATACCAAGGTGCATACCTGCAAATTGGTTGTAAGAAATTAGTAAAGAAATATCATTTTAATCGAGGAAAAAACATAAATGAATTCTAAAAAAACTGGTATGAGAAAATTAATATATAAATATAAAG
>JARGGF010000339.1 GCA_029210905.1 Bacteroidales bacterium
AGATATTCTGAGGTTTTTATTCTTTAAATTCCTGCCTGTCTTCGAGAGCCCTTGTTAGAGTTAAGTCGTCCGCGAAGTCGATGTCGGTTCCGAACGGAATACCTCTGGCGATACGGGTTATTCTCACCCCGCTGTTTTTTAAATTTTCACCTGAAAGAATTCACAACTTTACATTTTTTTGTTTTAAGTTGGCAAGTGTAATTCCAGGATTAGGATTTATTGTTAAAAAAATGTTCCAGGTAAATCATCCCAATTTAAAAACAGAGTTGTTTGGAATAAACTTTCCAAATCCTGTTGGCCTGGCAGCTGGACTTGATAAAGAAGCCTCTGCTTTTGATATGCTTGGCTACCTGGGTTTTGGATTCGTGGAGATTGGAACTCTTACTCCTGTTGCACAACCGGGAAACCCAAAACCCCGGGCTTTCAGATTAAAAAAAGACCAGGCCTTAATTAACCGCATGGGATTTAACAATCATGGAGTTGAAGCCGCTATAAAAAAACTAAAGAAGAAAAAATCAAATGTCATTATTGGGGGAAATATTGGTAAAAACAAAATTACCACAAACGAAAATGCCATAGAAGATTACAGCATATGCTTCAAGTCTCTTTACCCTTATGTTGATTATTTTGCAGTGAACATCAGTTCGCCTAACACCCCGAATCTGAGAGAATTACAGGATAAAGAGCCGCTAAGAAATTTGTTGGAAACTCTTAGAATAATTAACGGAGAAATGGCAAAACCCAAACCCATCCTCTTAAAAATTGCACCTGATTTATCAAATGATCAGCTCGACGATATTATTGAAATAGTTACTGAAACTAAAACCAGCGGAATTATTGCAACCAATACCACAATTTCTCGAGAAGGTATACATTACTCAAAAGAAGAGATTGAGAATTTTGGTGCAGGAGGGCTTAGTGGCAAACCGTTAAAAAACAGGTCAACTGAAGTAATTAGATATATCGTTGAAAAAACAAATTCTAAAATTCCAGTAATTGGGGTTGGTGGAATTATGACGCCTGAAGATGCCCTAGAAAAACTGGATGCGGGCGCCAGCCTTGTCCAACTTTATACCGGATTTATTTACGAGGGTCCATCTTTAATAAAACGCATTAACAAAAAAATAATTAACAGAAAATAAAAAACCCTGCCTTGTGTAACACAGGCAGGGTTCATTTATTCATCTATTTTCAGTGATAACTATTTTATGTTCTGAATAATATAAACTGCTTCTTCAAGATAAGCATCCTTTTTTAGCTCTTTATTCCAGGCTTTTGCCGAAGCCAATTTAGTACTATCGTTTTCAAACTCTGCAATATCCAATTTTAAAGTTTTTGCAGTAAGTTTGGTATCAGCCTCAAACATTTTGTCAAATTTCTTAGCCTCCTCATTGAGTTTTTTCTGTTCTTCCCGATACTCCTCAAGATTCAGACTATAAACAGTTTGTTCTCTTAATTTCTTTAGTCTTATAGAATTTTCTTTAACTTTAGAAAATACTTCATTATTTGCAACACGTTCCGAACTGCTTTTCTGTAATTGTTCCATATTACCAATAGGAAGCTGCCATTTTTGATAAGCGGCTGGTTCAATTTCATCCCAGGGCATAACATTGGTCAGTTCACGTTCACCAATTTCAATGGCTCCATATATATCTGGTAAAATAATATCAGGTACTACCCCTTTTAGTTGAGTGGCGCCACCATTTACCCTGTAAAATTTCTGGGTAGTTAAACGCAAGGCACCCAAGGGCTTAACATCTGAATATGAATCACTTATCATTTGATCTAAATCGATAATACGTTGAACTGTTCCTTTTCCATAGGTTGTTGGTGCTCCCACTATCACAGCACGGCCATAATCCTGCATTGCTGCAGCCAAAATTTCTGATGCTGAGGCACTTAAAGTATTCACCATTACCAATAAATCCCCATCATATTGAATTCTTGAGTCGCGATCTTTCAAAATATATGGTTCACCCATACGCGATTTAACCTGAACGATTGGTCCTGTTTTAATAAAAAACCCTCCCATTTCTACTACATCAGGTAAAGAGCCTCCTCCATTATTTCTCAGATCAAGTATAATTCCATCAATGTCTTCCTGTTTTAATTTTTCAATTTCAATATCAACATCGCTTGCACTTCTGCGTCCATTCCTATTGTTAAAATCAACGTAGAATGAAGGTAAATTTATGTAGCCGTATCGCATAGAAGATCCTTCTATTTGTATCACTGCCGATTTTGCATAGGTATCGTCAAGTACAACAATATCCCTTATTATAGGAACTACAATTATGGACCCGTCAATTTTTTTAACAGTCAAACGGACTTCAGTGCCTTTCTTGCCCCTAATCAATAAAACGGCATCATCAAGGCGCATATCCACCACGCTAACCGGTTCAATATCAGCTTCTGCCACTTTTAAAATCAAGTCGCCGGCTTTTAAATCTCCCTGTTTCCACGATGGGCTTCCAGGTATAATTCGGGCAACTTTTATAAAACCTTTTTGTTCAGTTAACTGAGCACCAATACCCTCTAACTGACCAGACATTCTGATATCAAAATTCTCCTTATCCTTAGGTGGCATATATTCAGAATGAGGATCATAGCTACCGGTGTATGCATTTAAATAATTTGCCAAACGATCCTTTTCATCTAACTGGTACAATCTGTGATAAAGTTCTTTATAATCATTCATCACCCGTTCCCGGGCTTTTGATTCTAATTCAGTAAATGTTAATACTTTGTATGCAGTGTCTTTATCGGCAATTGCTGTTTCCTGTATTGTCATCAGATTGTCCAATTTGAGTAAGGTCTGATATTTCAGCATTTGTCTCCAACGCTCATGACGATCTTTTTCATTTTTTGGAAAATCCATTTTTTTAGGATCTGTCTCGATTGCTTCCTTCTTTTCAAAATCAAAAGGCTTAGCTAAAATCTCCTGATAGATCGATTCAGTTTCTTTTATTCTTTGATCGATAATTTTAACACTTAAATCAAAAAAATCATATTTTGTCTCTTTGATTTCGTCACTTAATATATAATGATATTTTTCAAGTTGCCTGATATCCTCTTTCAATAAATATCTTTTGCTATAATCCAAACCTTCGAGATACAAATTATATACTTTATCAGATAAATTCTTATCCAGTTTTAGATATTCAAAATGCCCCGCATCAAGACTTTTAGAAAGAACTTCAAGCAAAACTTTCTCCCTTTTGCCACTGTTGTATATGGTAAATGAAAATATTACCAACAATGCCAATGGAAATGTGTAGCGAATTAATTTCCTTTTCATTTTATTAATTTTATAAATAAATTGTTGTTGAAAAATCTATAAATAATTGATTATCAACAAACAGATAAAGTTACCAATAAGAATTATTTTAGCAGGTCCGAAGACCTGGTTCCATCCTACTACAAAATTAGTTGAAATTGCCTAAAACAAAACTTTTCATAAAATAAAACTTACAATTGATACTCTTTAGTATTATTTTAGTGCTAATAAATACTAAATTCGCCAATTTTTTTGAACCCGACAAACCCTAATTTATAAATAATGGAATCCATCTCTTTTGATCCTGTCCTTCCGGATAATTGTAAAATACTGATACTGGGTACAATGCCCGGTATAAAATCCCTGGAAGCGCAGGAATATTACGCACATGAACGAAATAGTTTTTGGCCGATAATCTTTAATATTTTTGATGAAGAAATAAATCTTAATTACAAGGTAAAATTAAATGTACTTATTAAAAATGGAATTGGATTGTGGGATACCTTACAATACTGTTATCGCGAAGGCAGCCTGGATTCAAATATCAAAAATGCCGAACCAAATAAAATAACAGATTTATTATTACAAAAGGAATTGATAAGAAATGTAATTTTTAATGGAAAAGGAGCCGAAAAATATTATGATAAATTTCACCAACGAATAAAAAGAATAGAATATCATTCACTGCCATCAACCAGCCCGGCAAATGCAAGAATTAAATTTAATGATAAATTGCATGCATGGTCTGTCCTCAAGTTACTGTTGTAAATATGCCATTCTCAGAGGGTGTTTTTAAATATAAAAGAAGATGTTTTAAAAAATGCAACATCAGATTGTCAGCTAAACTTTACATTACTATAACTAAAGCATACAATTATTTGGGGGAAACAAGATTTGAATAGAAAAATATCATTTTGGATAAATTATAAGTCCCAACAATTACTTAGAAAATCTAAACATTTGTATACCACTGATTATCTGTGTATTATAATAAAATAATCTGCATTACTTTCAAAAAAAAAATTAAATTTTTGTGCACAAATTCAAATCAGCTCAACCTGATTTTTTTGACTTTTTTAAGCTTTTTGATAATAAAAACAATAAACTTTTTATAATAACCGTTATTATAAAAATAAACTATATTAAAAGGAAAAAAGTGTTCATTTATTAAAAAATATTCCCCCATTTTTTTACGCTCGAAATGAACGATGTGAAGCAACATAGGCACGACGTAAAAGTTATAACACACTCTCAGAGACCATTTTACAGAAGAACAGAAGATGTTTTAAGATTAAAAACACATAAATTAAAGTAAAATTACCAATGTGTAAATATTACTTTACTTTTGACAAAAATAATGGCCTAAATCTCTGAAATTCATTTTCCAGATTTGGGGTAAATATGCCTTTACCAATGTTTTCCTGGATCGCTTTCCATGTCCAATATTTACCTTCATCTATCTCATTTGGCTGGATTTTAATGGCTCCATTTTCCCTGGCAAAAAATACATGGGTGAGTTCCCGCTCAATTTCACTCTCCCAAATATATTTCGTAATAAATTGATATTCAAGACCTTCTAAACCTACCTCTTCTGCTACCTCTCGGGTTAATCCCTCCTCCAGGCTCTCACCAAAAGCGATATGCCCACCCACTGCAGTGTCCCATTTTCCAGGTTGAATTTTTTTGGTAACTGCCCTTTTTTGAAGAAACAATTGTCCTTTTTCATTATAAATATGAACGTGGACTACGGGATGTAAAAGTTTGGTTCCATTATGGCAAACTGAGCGTGGAGCCTTCCCTGTCACCCTGCCTTCCTCATCAACAATTGGAAACCATTCTTCCTTCTTTAACTTATTGTTTTTCAATTTATTACTAACAACTTCAAATACAAAATAGAGTCCAAATAATATATAAAAAAGTCCACCGCTTATGAAAACCCAAGCTTCTTTGCTCATAAAATAAGCCGAATATATTATTAAAAAAACGTGTACCAAAAACATCCAAAACAATACTTTTAGGCTTTTCCTGAATTTTTTGAGAACTGCATCATTCATCTCCATACCTTTCATATACCGTTGGCTCATTTTAAGCACAATATTCTGACCAGAAAATACTGAAACTCCAATTAACCCACAGAATATCAACTCTATAAGTGCCGGCTTAAGCTTAAAGAAAATCTCATCCTCAAGCAAAATAGAAATCCCTCCCAACGCTACCAATAAAAGCGTATCACCAATTACGAATTTATCTATCCGTCTTTCTTTCAGATAAATAACTATTAATTCAAGAACTCCAAAACCTATTGCAAACAAAATACCAGCTTCAGTACCCAGGTAACTGTCAACCACTATAAAAACAAGGAGCGGTAAAAATCCTGGAAGCAACTTCTTTAATAAATCTAATTTATTCATACGACAACTAAAATTTAGCGAACGAAAGTATAAAATGATTTTGGAACAGTTTACCCAAAATTAGTTTTGACAGCATTTTTTGATAAATTTGTGATCCAAATTTTGACTTATCACGCAGATAAACAATGCCATATAATTCAAAACACAAAAAATACAGATAAAAATGAAGGGAACAGACTTGAGAATAATCTTTATGGGTAC
>JARGGF010000033.1 GCA_029210905.1 Bacteroidales bacterium
CAGTAGATCACGACATTATAGTTATCGACAGTGATGAAGAAAACTTAAAACGGATTGATTCTCATTATGACGTATTAACTGTAAAAGGTTCTGCAACCTCTATAAAAACATTAAAAGAATCGGATATCAGAAGAACCGATTTATTAATCGCCGTTACACCTATTGAGGAGGTGAATATGACAGCTGCTGTACTTGCCAAAAAACTGGGTGCAAAAAAAGTCATTGCAAGAATAAATAACCATGAATATCTTGAAGATTTAAACAGGCGTTTCATTTATCAAATGGGTATCGACTCAATTGTTTATCCTGAAATTTTGGCAAGTAAGGAAGTTGTATCAATGCTTAAACAAACTGGTACAAATAAGCGATTTGAATTTTCATCTGGGCATTTATCCCTATATGTTTTAAAACTTGACAAGAATGCGCCAATTATTGGTAAATCTTTAAATGAAGCCTCGAAGGGTAATGAACCTTTTGATTATAGAACAGTTGCCATCATTAGAAATTCCGAAACCATTATACCTCGCGGAAGTACTCGGTTTAAATCTGGAGACCAAATATATTTAGTTACCAGTAAAGAAGGGATTGAACAGTTGCTCAAATATGCTGGAAAAGAACATTTTACTATTAAAAATGTAATGATTTTGGGAGGTTCCAGAATAGGTAAAAAAATAGCTAAAGATATTGAAGGTAAGTTTAACGTTAAATTGCTTGAAATTAATAAAGATAAAAGTTTTGAACTTGCCGATTTTTTGGATAACACCCTGATTGTAAATGCTGATGGAACCAATATTGATGTACTTGAAGAAGAAGGGATTAGAGAAATGGATGCTTTCATTGCAGTAACAGGAAATTCAGAAGCAAACATTCTTACATGCACTATTGCCAAAAAATTTGGGGTAAAAAAAACCATCGCAGAAATTGAAAATCTTGATTATATTCAAATCGCAGACAGTATGGGTGTTGATTCTGTAATTAATAAAAAATTGATTGCAGCCAGCCACATTTTCAGCTTCACCATGAGCGCTGAAGTACCTACAGTACAGTGTCTTGCAGGGACCAATGCAGAAGCGTTAGAAATGGTAGTTCACGAAAATAGCAAGATGACCCAAAAACCACTTAAATCGATCAATTTCCCAAAAGATGCAATTGTTGGTGGAATCATCAGAGGGCATACAAGTTTTATTGCTAAGGGTGATACCATGTTTAAAGCAAACGACAAAGTAATAGTTTTTGCATTGCCCACTGCCTTAAAAAAAGTTAATTCTCTGTTTAAATAAGAAGTGTAAGAAAGTTAATTTTCATGATAAACTTTAAAATAGTAATCAGAATGCTAGGCTCATTGTTATTTATTGAGTCATTTTTTCTATTACTATCTGCAATAGTATCCTTATTATACCAGGATCAAGCATTTTATTCCTTATTGATTCCTTCAGCAATTGCATTTTTACTTGGAGGCTTTGCCTGGTATAAAACATCCAAAGCACCAAAATCTTTGGGAAAACGCGAGGGTTATTTAATTGTAAGCCTGGTTTGGGTGGTATTTTCAATTTTTGGATCGCTCCCTTTTATGATTAGTGGTGAAATTCCGGGATTTACGGATGCCTTTTTTGAAACCATGTCTGGATTTACCACTACTGGTGCCTCAATACTTAATAATATTGAGGCCATGCCAAAAGGTCTGTTATTCTGGCGAAGTATTACTCAATGGATGGGTGGTATGGGAATGATTGTAATGTCACTTGCCATATTACCAATGTTGGGAATTGGAGGTATGGAATTATTTGTTGCAGAGGTACCTGGTCCCACTACTGATAAACTTCATCCCCGGGTCAGGCAAACAGCAAAGCGTTTATGGGGGATCTATACTGCTTTTACAGCCATGGAAATAATTTTGTTGATGTTTGGCGGGATGAACTTTTTTGATGCCATCAACCACTCCTTTACAACTATGGCTACAGGTGGTTATTCTACAAAACAGGCAAGTATTGCGGGTGAAACCCCATATATTCAATATGTTATTTCATTATTTATGCTTATTGCTGGTGTCAATTTTACGCTTTCATATTTTGCACTCAAATTCAAGTTTAAAAAAGTATTTTCAAATGAAGAGTTCCGATGGTACATATCTTTTGTTTTTGCTTTTACAGTAGCTTTGACCGCAATAGTTTATTTCAGAAACTATACTGATGGACTTGAAAAAGCATTCCGCGACTCACTTTTTCAGGTAATATCTATAATTACAACAACCGGTTATGTAACAGCCGATTACCTTGAATGGGGAACATTTGGTATCATGTTGATTTTTACGATGATGTTTCTAGGTGGATCAGCAGGCTCAACAGGTGGAGGTATAAAAATTGTTCGGGTAATTATTCTCTTTAAAAACAGTCTGCTTGAGTTTAAAAGGCTTTTGCATCCAAGGGCTGTTATTCCGGTAAGACTAAACCATAAAGCTGTAAATCAGATGATTGTAACTAATGTTCTGGCCTTTATTGTTTTTTATATTCTTACTTTTGTGGCCGGATCGATAATTATGGCAGCTTTGGGACTAGATCTTGAATCGTCGATGGGCTCAGTTATAGCTTGCCTGGGAAATATTGGTCCGGGCATAGGCTCAGTTGGGCCTGTTGTTAATTTTGCGCACATCCCGGACGTTGGAAAGTGGATACTTTCTTTTTTAATGCTAATGGGTCGATTGGAATTGTTCACGGTGATGATAATTTTCACGCCTGTTTTCTGGAAAAGATAAATTTAAAAGCCGGCATTAAATACCCTTATGAACCAATACGCCGTAATTCTTTTTGCGAGCGTTGATGCCTCATATTCAACCCTTCCATTACTTTCTGCGCCACAGCTTAGCCCGGGCAAAGGATCGCGTACAATAATTGAACGAATAACCGGCCCCATCTGTGTTTCATAATAACTTAAAGCTGTTATTACCACAGCATGTCCTCCAAAGTTTGCGTTGTAACCTATTATTACTGGTCGGTGCTGACTTAATTCCTCGATAAGAAAAAAAGGTTCTGGCGCTCCTAATCCAAACTGTGAACTTACAATGTATTTTTTACCTTGATTGTCAATACTCCAGTTATTCAAATTTAAGTGCACGGTTTCAATATTTGCAGCCCAATCAGGTAATTCACCAAAAATATTTCTTCCATATGTTCTCTCAACTATTTGCTTCTGAGTAATAGCAATATTATAATAGTTAAGTACCATTTGAATTGATGCAGCCCAGCACCATTGAGTTTTTTCCTGGGTTGCAGATACATAATTAATTTTTGAACCAGGGATGCCTACATAATAAATTTTTTGGGCAAAGATCCAGCCTGGGAATAAAAGGAGCAGAACCAGCACTATATGTTTTTTATTTCGCAAAAGAGCCATGCAATTGTTCAATTTTGCACTAAATTAATGCAATTAACTACTTGAACGTTCATTTTTTAAGTCTTATTAACAATTTTTAGATTAAATTACATTACCCAATCAATATGGAATCAGCTAATTCTTAGCAATATTAATGCCATCAACTTCACCTAACAGGTATTTTCTAATATTATCCACTATTCCATCTATTAATCTTTTTCTACTTTCTAATGAAGCCCAGGCAATATGAGGCGTGATCAGGATATTCTGCAAGTCTGTAAGCTTATTGTCAGGCTGTATAGGTTCTTTCTCACAAACATCAATGGCTGCACCACGAATAATATGATCTTTTAATGCCAAAAATAAATCAGTCTCTTTTACGATACCGCCTCTTGCTACATTTATCAATATTGAGGAAGGTTTCATTAAGCGAAACTCATTAATGGATAGTAAATTACGGGTACTTTCAGACAATGGAGTATGAAGCGTGAGAACATCAGACTCTGCTAACAAATCATTAAATTCAACGCGCTTAATATCAGTATATTTTACACCGGGCCTTTTCCCAATCAATACTTGCATTCCAAATGCGTTCGCTATTTCCGCCACACGTTTTCCTATAGCGCCATATCCTAATATCCCAATTTTCTTCCCATTCAGCTCATAAAAAGGGTGGTTTAACATTGTAAATATTGGGGATTTAGACCAATTACCTGAACGCGTTTCAGCAGCATAATTAATTAACGAATTTTGAAGTGCTAAAATTAAACTAAAAGTGTGCTGGGCAACTGCCTCAGTGGAATAGTTTTTAACGTTAGTAACTACTATATCCTGCTTTCTTGCACATTCAATATCAATATTGTTATAACCTGCTGCGGCCACACAAATAAGTTTTAAATCAGAAAGCTTCTGGAGTAGATCTTTACCAAGATTTACCTTATTCGTGATTACTATTTCAGCATCTTCTATTCTCTCAAATACCTGCTTTGCATTTGTTGTTTGATAAACCAAAAGATTACCAAATTGTTTAAATATTGATAAATCAATATCATCTCCTAAAGTAAGGGCTTCAAGAATGACAATTTTCATTTTATTTTTTTTGACAAATATAAATAAGCTTCAACGAAAACCATATAAAAATGTTGCAGAAACTACCAAAAAACAAAACATGTTGTAAAACCTATTCTTTATCTTAAATCTTTGATATTTATCATGTTGTATTGGGAATTTGACGCGTAATTTTGCTGGCCTGATAATTTAATGGATAAGATATATTAAACTTGTACTTATATTTGTATCCCTAAATTAAAGCCCAAGCAAATGTTTCGCTATCATATGGCAAATTAACGCCAGCAGGGGAAAATTAAAATCGAACAATAAGTTAAACTTAAAAATTTTTATAGATGAAACCATCTCATATCGAACACATAGGTATCGCTGTTAATAGCATTGAAGAAGCAAAAGTATATTTCGAAGACGTACTTGGACTGGAATGTTATGCAATAGAAGAAGTTGCAGACCAAAAAGTAAAAACCGCCTTTTTTATGGTAGGACAAACAAAAATAGAATTGCTTGAAGCAACCAGTCCTGAAAGCCCTGTGGCAAAGTTTATTGAAAAACGAGGGCAAGGAATACACCACTTGGCATTTGCCGTTGAAAATACTGACGAAGCGCTTAATAATGCTGAGAATAAAGGAATTGCCTTAATTGATAAGCAAGCCAGAAAAGGTGCAGAAGGTTTAAATATTGGTTTTTTGCACCCGAAATCAACACTGGGGGTATTAACCGAATTTTGTAGTAAATAATTAATAATCAAGAATATAATATCTATGATTCAAGCTATTTTAGGCAACTTTAAAGATGAATCAAAATAAGTACCATCCTGGCCTCCAAACGACCGCCTGGGAAAATTTCCTTTTGTTTTGCAAGATGCAGCCTTAGTAAAAATAGCTTGTAAAGTTATAGTATATTAAAAATTAGTTTATCCGATTAACAAAGAATCAAACAAATTAAGAGAAGTATGGATAGCCAGGAAAAAATCAAACAATTAATTAATTTCAGGAACGAAGCACGTTTAGGCGGAGGTGAAGCCAGAATCGCGAAACAACACGAGCAAGGCAAATTTACAGCAAGAGAAAGAATTGACATGTTACTTGACGAAGGCAGTTTTGAAGAGATGGACATGTTTGTGACCCATCGTTGCACCAATTTTGGCATGGAAAATCAAAAATTTATGGGCGACGGCGTGGTAACAGGACATGGAACCATAGATGGCCGTGTTGTATACGTTTTTGCTCAGGACTTTACCGTTTTCGGTGGCTCATTATCAGAAACTTACGCAATGAAAATTTGCAAAATAATGGACCAGGCTATGAAAGTGGGCGCGCCTGTAATTGGCATTAATGACAGTGGCGGGGCAAGAATCCAGGAAGGAGTAAACAGCCTTGCCGGATATGCAGAAATTTTTCAACGGAACATTTTAGCGTCCGGAGTTATTCCACAAATTTCAGCCATATTTGGTCCATGTGCCGGTGGCGCAGTTTATTCTCCTGCATTAACTGATGTGGTTGTGATGAGCGATAAAACCAGCTACATGTTTGTTACAGGCCCAAAAGTTACTAAAACCGTTACCGGAGAAACTATTTCAACAGAAGATTTGGGGGGTGCAACTGTTCATTCTACAAAATCAGGTGTATCTCATTTTAAAGCTGAAAATGAAGAAGAAGGAATTCTTCTAATCAGAAAAATGCTGGAATTTTTCCCGCAAAATAATTTAGAGGATCCAATCATAACACCCTGTAATGATCCTATCGACAGACTGGATGATAATTTAAATGAAATTATCCCGGAACAATCAAATCAGGCATATAATGTAAAAGATATTATCTATTCCATTGTTGATAATGATGATTTCCTTGAGTTCCACAGACATTATGCGAAAAATATTGTAGTTGGATTTGCAAAATTTAATGGACGCCCGGTTGGAATTGTAGCCAATCAGCCAAATTATCTTGCAGGTGTTCTTGATATTGAAGCTTCACGAAAAGCAGCCAGGTTTGTTAGAATGTGTGATGCATTTAATATACCATTGGTTACCCTGGTTGATGTACCGGGCTTTTTACCAGGCAGTTCCCAAGAATATGGTGGGATAATAATACATGGTGCGAAATTGTTATTTGCCTATGGCGAAGCTACTGTGCCCAAAGTAACCATCACATTAAGAAAATCATATGGTGGAGCACATGATGTAATGAGTTCTAAACAATTACGTGGTGATGTGAATTATGCATGGCCATCGGCAGAAATAGCTGTAATGGGCGCCAAAGGAGCCATTGAGATTTTGGAAGGCAGAAAATTAGCTAGCATAGAAGATCCGGACGAAAAGGCAAAATTCTTTGCTGAAAAAGAGAAAGAATATGTTGATAATTTTGCCAACCCATATCAGGCTGCAAAATTTGGTTATATTGATGATGTGATTGAACCAAGAAATACAAGGTTTAGAATTATTCGTGCCTTACAGACACTTGCCACAAAAAAAGAAGTAAATCCGCCGAAAAAACATTCTAATTTACCTTTGTAACACGCAATAAAAAATGATTGGTATGAAAACAATTTTATTAAATATTTCAGACTTAAATGCTGATAATCTGATGATTGCCCTTGTAGGTTATGTCATTGTTTTTACGGCATTAGTTACGCTGACTCTCGTATTTCAGAACATTCCTAAAATTATAGAATGGCAAACCAGGATGAGATTAAAACGCAAGGGAGAATATAAAGAAAACGAACCTAAAGAAATTCAAATTCCAGGAACGGTAAATGCAGCAATTAGTACAGCACTTTATCTGTATCTGAATGAGATGCATGATGAAGAGCTGGCAGTTATTACCATAAAAAAAGTATCAAAAACCTATTCGCCCTGGAGCTCAAAAATATACAACATGCGATGGCCACTCAGGTAGCTGTTTTAAATTTGTATGTTATTGTATATTAGAGTTTTATATAAAATATAATTAAAAAATAATTCAATGAAAAATTATAAATTTACCATACGGGGAAATATCTATGATGTTGATATTTTGAGCTTTGAAGACAATATTGCCGAGATAGAAGTTAATGGAACCAATTATACTGTTGAAGTACATAAAGAAGTTAAAACTACTAAAACACCAAAACTGGTAAGGGCTTCAGTTCCAGAACCAACCAGGAGTGAAAGTAAAATTAAGAAAAATATTAGTACAAGCGCTACACCGGTAAAAGCGCCTTTACCCGGATCTATCCTGCAGATATTTGTAAAAGAAGGTGATGAAGTAAAAATAGGCGACAAATTGCTTATAATGGAGGCCATGAAAATGGAAAATAATGTCCTTGCCGAGAAATCTGGTAAAGTAACAAGCCTAAAGGTAAAAACAGGAGATACTGTGCTACAAAATGATGTTTTACTCGAAATTCAATAAAGCTATAAACACTTAATCATCAGCAATTTGTCAATTGTTTTTTGGCAATTGCAAATAATTAGAATATGAAAAAATTTATAACTGTTATTTCAATAATAGCCTTGTTGTTTTTCCTACAATCTACATTTTTGCAACCAAATACAGCAAGCGCAGAACCCAATCAGATTAACGAGCAAGTAACAACTCCTCATCACGCAAATGGTGCAATAGATGGTTTAATGACTTTTTTAAGCTATACAGGCTTTGCTAATGTAACAGGAGGGCATATTATTATGATCCTTGTGGGCTTGTTCTTCATTTTTCTGGCTATAAAATACGACTATGAGCCATTATTACTAATTCCCATAGGTACTGGTATTCTGATTGGCAACATTCCTTTCACACAAGGTGCAAATTTACAGCTTGGAATTTACGAAACCGGAAGTGTGATGAATTACCTGTACTTTGGCGTATTAAAAGGTATTTACCCGCCTTTGATTTTCCTTGGTATTGGAGCCATGACGGATTTTTCTTCCTTAATCTCAAATCCGAAATTAATGTTGTTAGGGGCTGCAGCGCAAATAGGAATCTTTTTAACTTTTATTGGCGCCCTTGCATTTGGTTTTGCACCACCTGAAGCTGGAGCCATCGGAATTATCGGTGGGGCTGATGGTCCAACAGCTATCTTTTTATCTTCAAAACTGGCAAATGGTGTAAATATATTAGCCGATGGAACAACAGTAAAAAACCTGATAGGCCCAATTGCAATTGCCGCATATTCCTATATGGCCTTGGTGCCAGTTATTCAGCCACCAATAATGAGGCTGCTGACGACTAAAAAAGAACGATTAATAAAAATGAAACCTCCACGGGCAGTGACCAAACTTGAGAAAATACTGTTTCCGATAATTGGCTTATTGCTAACAACCTTTATTTCACCAAGTGCATTACCGCTTTTAGGAATGTTATTCTTTGGAAATTTATTAAAAGAATCAGGGGTTACTAAACGCCTTGCTGAAACTGCCAGAACATCAATGATTGACATAGTCACAATATTATTGGGAGTAACAGTTGGTGCTTCAACTCAGGCAGATGTATTTCTCACATCTCAGTCAATTTTCATATTTGTACTGGGTGCTGTTTCATTTATAATTGCAACTGCTGGAGGCCTTATGTTTGCAAAGGTGATGAATTTATTCTTAAAGGGCGATAATAAGCTAAATCCACTTATCGGTGCTGCGGGAGTTTCTGCTGTTCCGGATAGTGCCAGGGTGGTACAAACTATGGGTTTAAAGTATGATCCTACGAATCACTTGCTGATGCATGCAATGGCACCAAATGTAGCTGGTGTTATTGGATCGGCAGTTGCAGCAGGTATTTTACTAAGCTTTTTATTATAGAAACAGGTCAGATATTTTTGAAAAGGCAGCCCCCAAAGCTGCCTTTTTTTTTAAATCTTAATTCTTAAGAAACATTGGCACCCTTCGCTGCAAAGTTGCCTGTTCAAAAGCATAAGCAATTTCTAACAAGACAGGTTCGCTCCAGGCCCTGCCAAAGAATGATATCCCTACCGGTAGTTCATCAATAAAGCCCATTGGAACAGTTATACTTGGATAACCGGATATTGCAGCAGGTGAGGAACTACCTAGTAAATAATTATCGCCATTCACCAAATCTGTTTTCCAGGCGGGTGATCCAGTAGGGGCAATAATAGCATCCAGATTGTTTTCATTCATTACTTTATCAATGCCTTCTTCCCTGATGGCTTTTAACATTTTTGTCAGCGATTCTGTATATTCTGCAGATTTAAGATCTCCTTTTTCCTGAGCCATAATAAGTAAGGCCTGATCAAAATACCTGAGTTCTATGGAATCAGATTTGTTAAATTCTATTAAATCTTCAACATTTTTAATTGGGGCATTTTCTCCTAAAGAAGCAAAGTATTTATTTAAGCCATCTTTGTATTCATAAAGCATTACCTGAAAGGACATACTGTTGATACTTTCATCGGTAAATTTCTCAATATCAATAATTTCAACTCCTTGGCTTTTTAGAAAATCAACCGTTTTGTTCATCAGATCATCTACCTTGTAATGGTTTCCATAAGGCCTCTTATATAATCCAATTCTTTTTCCTTTTAATCCGTCAATTTTTAAAAACTGGGTATAGTCTTTTTTTGATTTATCTTTGCTGAGCAAGGTTTTACTATCGGTAGAATCAATTCCAGTCATCACCGAGAGACAAATTGCAGCATCTTTAACAGTTCGTGCCATAGGTCCGGGAGTATCCTGTGTAAATGAGATAGGTATTATTCCAGACCGGCTTATCAAACCTACAGTTGGTTTTATTCCAACTATTCCATTATTGTTTGAGGGACAAACAATTGAACCATTTGTTTCTGTTCCAATGGCAAGCATGCACAAATTTGCTGATACTGAAACACCTGATCCAGAGCTTGAACCACAAGGATTTCTGTCTAATATATAAGGATTTTTTGTCAGTCCACCAACTCCACTCCATCCACTGGTAGACAAATTACCTCTAAAATTTGCCCATTCACTTAAATTTGCTTTTCCTAAGATTACAGCCCCTGCTTCTTTAAGCTTTTTTGCAACCCAACTGTCCTGCAGTGGATGGGAACCAATAAGCGCCCTGGAACCTGCTGTTGTTTCCATAGCATCGTGCGTGTCAATATTATCTTTTAATAATACAGGAATTCCATGCATTGGTCCGCGAACATTGCCCGCTTGATATTCCTTATCCAACTCTTCTGCAATTTTAAGTGCATCCGGATTAATTTGAATCACTGAATTTAATGAGGGTCCGTTTTCATCAATTTCCTTAATTCTATCAAGATACATTTGAACTACTTCTTTAATAGTATATTCATGGTTCTTATATGCATTCTGAAGTTCTTCAACAGTGATCTCTTCTAGCTCAAACTTTCCTTCTACTTTATCAGAAGTAGACTCTTTTTGAAAGTTGCTGCATGATAATAATAAGCATGAAAGAAATAAAAATAAAGAGTGGTAAAATAGGCTTTTCATATTCTATTAGGTTTTAGTTAGCAGTAAAAATTCCTTGTTAGCAAATATATTAAATAATGTTTAACTATGGCACACTTTATTAATCATCTATATTTCAATACATTGTCGAATATTAGGTAATAACTTGTTCATTTGCGCTAGCTTTTTCCAAATAGCATTGAGTGCAACTTCCCATTTTAGGGCAGAAACACCTTTTCTTGACCCAGGTATTCTATTGGCCTCATCTTAATAAGATATTTCAAATCTATCGTTTCCCTGAGGGTTTATAGTTTGTAAGTCATCGAAATTGAAAACTTTTTGAACCTTTCTATTTTTAAAGTGCAGATCTATTCTGTCTATGTGTAGCTTAATGCCTGCAACTCCAATGAAATTAAACCTTTTGTTTGTTTTGCTATGATATATCTTCGAAGATATTGATAAAAAATAATTTGTAAAATCAAATCTTCAATTTTTAATAAAATAATATCATGTTTGTCATACATAAATAGTTATGCTTTAATTTATAAAGAATGGACCTACATTTACGATATAAGATCAATTGCGAAAAGCATATTCTTTGGTATCTTTGCACTTCAAAATTTCAATTTATAAAAATGAATGAGAAAAGACTCATTTTAGTTACCAACGACGACGGGTATCAGGCAAAAGGTATAAAGTATCTCACAGAAATTGCCAAAGAGTTTGGCGATGTTGTTGTTGTAGCACCTGAAAGAGGGCAGTCTGGAATGTCGCACTCTGTTAGTTTGGGTATTCCACTATTTTTAAACAAGGTGGAAAATGCGAATGAACACAAAAGCTTTTTTTGTAGTGGTACGCCAGCAGATTGCGTTAAAATAGCAATGCATAAAATTTTAGATCGAAAACCCGATTTAATTATTTCAGGAATTAATCATGGTTCAAATGCTTCTGTCAGTGCGATTTATTCAGGTACAATTGGTGCGGCGCGCGAAGGGAGCCTTAATGGAGTTCCTTCTATAGGTTTTTCACTGCTCGATCATGCTTATGATGCTGATTTTGATGCATCTGCATATTATTGCCGAATTATTATTCAAAAAGCACTTGAAAATGGAATTCCCGATAAAACCTGTCTTAATGTAAATGTTCCAAATGTGCCAATAAATGAAATAAAAGGCATTAAAATTTGTCGTCAAACTCAGGGTAAATGGATCGAAGAATTTGACCAACGTACTAGTCCTCATAAAAGAGATTACTATTGGCTAACAGGTCAATTTGCTAATTTTGAACCACTTGCAGAGGACACAGATGAATGGGCACTTCAAAATAATTTTGTATCTGTGGTTCCACTTGATGTGGATCTTACATCATATACAATATTGGATGAACTAAAAAAATGGAACTTTTAAAAGCATCATTATTCAAAACTTTCATTTTAAAATATGGATAAAGTAAAAGATAAAACGAATACAGAAAAAGCCGGTATGTTTGCTGGCTTATTAATTCCTATCGCAACAATTGTTATTTATTATTTATTTGTTGAACCCGTCGATTTCTTATTCTTTGTAAAACAAATATTTATAAGCAATTCTTATACAAGAATTATTGGACTCTGTATTGTTCCCAATTTTATTATTTTTTTCATTTTTAGATGGCAAAAAAGATATAAAGCCTCTGAAGGTGTTAGCATTGCAACACTTATCTACCTTTTAATTATAGTTATTCTAAAATACACAAATTGAAAAATTTTCTCCGGGAATTGCAATACAGTAACTATCTATAAGTTTGAACGAACTTGTCTGATGTGAAAATCATCAATGTAAAACGAAGAAAAACCCGAATTGAAAACTAACAATTTGCGAAAGAATAATAAAATCTGAAAAAGAACCAAAATGAAATATTACATTATTGCTGGTGAAGCATCGGGTGACCTGCATGCATCAAATTTGATAAAGGAAATAAAATTACTAGATGCCAAAGCAGATTTTAGATGCTGGGGTGGAGATTTAATGCAACACGAAGGAGCTACTATTGTAAAACATTACAAAGAATTAGCCTTTATGGGCTTTATTGAAGTTATTCAAAACCTTAGAACAATAAAACAGAATTTTAAACTATGCAAAACAGATCTGATTGAATATCAGCCAGATGTACTTATTCTTGTTGATTACCCCGGATTTAATCTCCGTATAGCTAAATTTGCTAAAGAACATCAACTCAGAACCTACTATTATATCTCACCCAAAATCTGGGCATGGAAAAAG
>JARGGF010000340.1 GCA_029210905.1 Bacteroidales bacterium
TTCTCAAACTGAATTAAGAAATGCAATAATTGAGGAAAGAAGAATTGAACTTGCATTTGAATTTAAAAGATGGTACGATATTAAACGATTAGGTATTGGTGTGGAAGCATTTGGTGCAAGCGGTTTGGAACCACAGCCAAATTTTAGCAGCCAAAGAGACTATTTATTTCCATTACCTGGTGATGAACTGGCTAAGAATCCTAATTTGTTGCCAAATAATCCCGGATATTAATTCTTGAATTATTTTGATGAAAAACAGCCTTTATTTGTTTA
This sequence comes from Bacteroidales bacterium, assembly GCA_029210905.1. Taxonomy (GTDB): domain Bacteria; phylum Bacteroidota; class Bacteroidia; order Bacteroidales; family NBLH01; genus NBLH01. The sequence goes on from JARGGF010000340.1 coordinate 274, forward strand.
TAATCCTGGGGTTTACATTTCTGCTTGCAGTTTGTAAACCCGCAGGTAAAGATAAAGAGGAAGCCAGGGAAAATACGGGACTTTCTAAAAGCAGTCTGGAAGCAAGGTATCAAAAGCTTTTAGCCTATCCTGTTGATTCCTTGGGTTTTCCAAGGAGCATGGCTTTAGATCCGGAAAAAATCCACAAAGTACCATCAAAAGACTGGACAAGTGGCTTTTTTGCTGGTAATCTCTGGCAAATTTATATGTTGACCGGTGATGAAAGGTATAAAGAAAAGGCAAAAGTATGGACTGCCTTTATCGAAAACCAAAAATTTAATGCCGGAACTCATGATATGGGTTTTAAAATAAACTGTAGTTTTGGTGAAGGTTATGAAATCACTGAGAATCAGCAATATAAAGAGATTATCATATCAAGTGCAAAAACTCTTTGCACAAGATTTAACCAAAAAGTGGGCGCTTTAAGATCGTGGGATTTTAATGCCGACATCTGGGAATTCCCTGTTATTATAGACAATATGATGAATTTGGAGCTTCTATTCGAAGCATCAATATTATCAGATGATAGCTCTTTCTACAAAATTGCGGTTCAGCATGCAAACACAACTTTAAAAAATCATTTTCGAAATGATAACAGTACCTGGCATGTAGTTGTATATGATACTATTACGGGTAATGTTAAAGATAAGGTTACCCATCAGGGCTTTGACGCAAATTCGTCCTGGGCAAGGGGGCAGGCCTGGGCTATTTATGGCTTTACCATGTGCTACAGGTATACTAAAGACCCGAATTATCTGAAACAGGCAGAGGCTACAACTAAATTTTATTTGGAAAACAAAAATTTACCTGAGGACGGAATACCTTATTGGGACTTTAACGATCCAAACATACCCAATGCACCAAAAGATGCCTCTGCTGCCGCAATTGTGTCATCGGCACTTTTTGAGTTGTATTCCTTCACAAAAAATGAAAATTTTTTAAAATTTGCGACAAAAGTGTTAGAAAAATTAGATTCAAACAGCTATTTGCTTGGTGAAAATGTAAATGGTCCTTTTATTCTGGATCACAGCACCGGAAACTGGCCCAAACAAGATGAAATTGACCAACCCATTGTTTATGCAGATTATTACTTTTTAGAAGCATTATTACGAAAAAAAGCACTTTAATTATTTATGAGATCGATATTCATTTCTTTTATGCAAATCATTCAAAAACAAATCCTTAGCTTCATATTGTTGTGTTTTATTTTCTGTCTTAGTACATATAATTCTAATGCACAGAGAACTAAAGAGAACATAAACAAAGACTGGTACTATCTTGAAGACAATTCATCAGCAATACCTGAGGTTCGCTATAAAGGAAACTGGATAAAAATAAATATACCCCATTCGTGGAATAGTTTAGATGCAACAGATTTAGAACCAGGATACAGAAGAAGTGCAAGCTGGTACAAAAAAACAATAAATTTTGCAGCTATTTCAAAAAATCAAAGTTATTTGCTCTATTTTGAAGGAGCCAATATTACTACCAAAGTTTTTGTCAATGGAATGGAAGCAGGTTCGCATATTGGTGGTTATCTTGGGTTTAATATTGAAATAAGTTCTTATATTAAAACTGGTGATAATGAGATTCTTGTGCGGGTAGACAACAGCTATAATCCTGAAATAATTCCATCACAACAAGCTGATTTTTTTATTTTTGGTGGCATTACAAGGGATGTATGGTTATTAACTATTCCCAAAAACCATATTGAGCATCTTAAAATAAATACGCCCAACGTTTCTGTTAAGCAAGCAGCTTTAAATGTAGATGTTCAGATAAATGAGTTTACAAAGAATAATAAAATTAGCTTAAAGGCAGTTCTAATTGATCCAAACGGAAAAACAATTGCCGTTAAAAACACTTCGATAAAAGGAAAAGTAACGAACATCAAATTTAATGATATAAATAATCCGGAACTGTGGGATGTTGACGACCCAAATCTGTATACTTTGCGCGTTACGCTACTAGAAAATAATATCGAAAAAGATAAAATCGAAGAAAAAACCGGTTTCCGCTGGTTTGAATTTAAGGACTACGGCCCTTTTTATCTTAATGGAAGGCGTTTAAAACTCAGGGGCACCCACCGGCACGAAGAACATGCAGGTGTTGGAGCTGCCATGACAAATGAACAGCACCGAAAGGATATGGAGTCCATTAAAGAAATGGGGGCAAATTTCGTGCGTTTAGCCCATTATCCGCAAGATCCTGAAATTTACAAAGCTTGTGACGAGCTAGGATTGCTTGTATGGGATGAATTACCCTGGTGCCGGGGAGGTGTTGGTGACAGAGAATGGCAAACCAATACTAAAAATATGTTGCGCGAAATGATTAATCAAAACTATAATCATCCCAGTATAATCATATGGTCCTTAGGAAATGAAATGAACTGGTTACCTGATTTTGTAGATGGAGATAACACTGAAAAGATGAATACTTTTTTGTCTGAGTTAAACGACATCTCGCATTCCATGGATCCATCAAGAAAAACAGCGGTTCGCAAATATTACGAAGGTTCGGATATTGTAGATGTATTTTCACCATCTATCTGGTCTGGTTGGTATTCAGGCAGTTACAAAAGTTATCAAAAAGCAATAGATACCTACAAAAAAGAATACAAACATTTTATCCATGCAGAATATGGTGGTTCCAGCCATATAGGCAGACATAGCGAAAACCCTGTAACCGGCGAAGGAATTATACAATCCGATGGATGGGAAGAAGAGATTGTTCAGACCAAGGTTGCAAACATTGCCCAAATTGGCGATTGGAGCGAAAACTATATTGTTGATTTATTTGATTGGCATTTAAGAATTTCAGAAACAGATACCACATTTGTTGGTAATGTACAATGGGCTTTTAAGGATTTTGGCACACCACTGCGTCCTGAAAATGATATTCCTTACATGAACCAAAAAGGTTTAATGGACAGAAGTGGAAAGCCCAAAGATGCATACTATGTTTTTAAAAGTTACTGGAGTAAAAAACCGTTTACTTATATTGAATCCAAAACCTGGACGGAAAGACAGGGCCCAGAAAACACCCCCCGGACAATAAGTGTTTACAGCAATTGTGAGAAGGTAGCATTTTATCATGATGGTAATTTACTTGGTGAAAAAATAAGAAACATTAATAAATTTCCAGCCTCGGGACTAACCTGGGATGTTAATTTCAAACAAGGCCAAAATGTACTCATTGCAAAAGGGTTTTACTCAACAGGAGAAGTAGTTTGTGATACATTAGAGGTAAACTATCCTTTTGAGAAAAACGGAGCAGCAAAAGCCTTAAAATTATCGTTTAAAAAACTGGAAAATGATAATTACCTGATTACCGCAACAGCCGTTGATCAAAACGGATTACAATGCCTTGATTATGAGGAAAGAGTATACTTTCAATGTTTAGAAGGCGGTGAAATGCTCGGAAATAGAGGTACTCCAACCGGAAGTGCAGCAATAGCCATGGCAAATGGTAAAGCCAGTATTGAAATTGCACCACTTTCCACGAGCAAATCAATGACCGTAATGGTGCTGAACCAAAGTTTCAAGGGCACTTATTTGAAAATTAAAACCTATTGATTTTGAGGTAGTTTTATTATAACTGTAGTGCCCTTTCCAGGTTTTGAATCAAAATGTATTGTTCCGTGATGTTCTTTGATGATATTATAAGTGATGGACAAACCTAGTCCTGTGCCTTTACCAGGATCCTTTGTAGTGAAAAAGGGATCCATAATTCTATTCAAATCCTTTGAGGAAATTCCTTTGCCTGTATCAGTAATTGAAATAACAATTTTTTTTCCTTGTTTGCTGGTTATTATGCTTATAATACCTTTATTATCAATTGCATGGCATGCATTTGTAAAAATATTCAAAAAAGCCTGTTGTAGCTTACTTTCACTGCAGATTAGCAGGTCTGAATCTTCCATATATGCTTTTTCCACTACAATCTTATGCTTCAACTCATTCTGCAGCATGATTAATGAATTATCAATAATTGAATGAATGCTACTTTTGAAATGTGGTGAATCATCACTTCTGCTATAGTGGTTTAAACTTGTAACAATGTCTACAGAACGTTGCACACCCACATGAATAGCATTAATCAATGGCGAAACCTGGGAAATGTGATTTTCTAGATGGTCCTTAAAATATGATTCCAGTCCTAGAATGCCACCATAGATGAAATTCAGTGGATTGTTAATTTCATGGGCTACTCCCGCTGCAAGAACACCTAAAGAGGCCATTTTCTCAGCCTGAACAAGTTGCTCCTGTGTTTGTTGCAAATTTTCCAGGGTCATTTCCAATTGTTCTCTTTGGGTGATCATCTCTTCAATATTGGAATTAAGTTCCTCATTTGCAGCCTGTAACTCATCAGTGCGCTCCTGAACCAGCAATTCAAGATGGTCGCGGTACTTTTTTAGTTCCTTTTCTATGATCTTCTTTTCTGTAATGTCTATCATGGTGCCAATAGAACCAATAATTTTTCCATCATTGCCTTCAACAGGCGCCCCGCTAACCAGAAAATCTATTCTACTTCCGTCTTTTGCAATAAAAACCAATTCATAACTACTTAAAATAGTGTTATTTCTTTGGATGTTTATATTTTCAATCAACTCAAAATCATTAGGATCTTGTAATATTTTATAGGCTTCTTTTCCAATAATTTCTGATGGAGTGTATCCAAGTTTTTCGGTAAATTTTTTATTAACATAAAGCACTTTTTGACTGGTATCGGTCATTATCACAACCTCATTCATACTTTCCATAAGTGTACGGTACTTCTCTTCGCTTTCTTTAAATTTCTTTTGGGCCCTTTTTATTTCGGTAATATCGAAGGTGATGCCCCTTATGCCAATAATTGAATCATTTTCAACAATAGCACTTGCATAAATAAGTGAAGGAAATTTAGAACCATCTTTTTTTATAGAAGTATATTCATTGCCTGTATCAGCTTTATAACCACCTTTTAGCCTTTTTTTTATTTTTTCTACAGCTCTTTCTCTTTCAGCAGCTATTAATGTATCGTAAATACTAACCCCTTTGAACACTTCCTCCACAGAATAACCAAAAAGTTCCAGGCCATGTTTATTTACATAGTTTATTTTACCATTCAAATCGGCCTCCCAAACAGTCTGAGGCAATAGTTCCGATAATTCGCGGAATCTTTTTTCACTCTCTTCAAGCGCAATAGCAGCTTGTCTGCTTTCTGTAATATCTCTGACTACCGCCAAAATCCTACCAAATCCACCTATGTTTGATTTTTGCAACGAAATTTCAGTCCAGAATATTTCTCCATTGCTTTTTCTGGATTGCCAGGTAAATGTTTCTTGCCCTGTAAGTAGAGTATCTTTAATTTTTTTTAATGCCTCCTGTTCTCTATAGGGCTCAACATCTGAAGAAAGATCTGAAAGGCTAAGGTTTAAGACCTCATCTTTTCTCTCATAGCCATACATACCGAGCATTCTTTCATTAACATCTAAAATTTTGCCGGTTTCTGCATCATGAATAAAAATGGCTTCATTTGTAGAATTAAAAATTTCGCGATAATTGGTTTCTTTTTCAATCAAAGATTTTGTTCTTT
>JARGGF010000341.1 GCA_029210905.1 Bacteroidales bacterium
CAAAAATTATTAATTTCATGCATTAATAAATTTTTAAAATTCAGATTGTTATGCAAAATATAATTAAATGGGGTTTTTTATGGATTTTTTTTATTGGAAATGCTTTTTATTCCTGCGCTCAGCATGAAAACATATCAAGTTTAAAAATTGAACAAATTATGCAAGGAGATAAATTTGTCGGGCATTTGCCCGATAATCTTTTTTGGGCAAGGGATAACAGTTCAATATATTTTGATTGGAACCCGGAAAATGACGAAAGTGACTCCTTATATCAATACGAGTTAAATTCAAAAAATATTTCAAAAGTTGATGCAGAAACCAGGAGGTTGCTCTTTAAAAACAAGTTGGTATATTCAAAGGATAAATCGAAAGCTTTGTTTGAAAAGCGAGGTGATATTTTTTTAATGTATGTTTCAGAAAATGAAGTGGTTCAAGTGACTAAAACTAATAGCAGAGAATCAAATCCTCACTTTACTTTTGCAGATTCAAAAGTAGCTTATCGGGCTGAGAATAATCTTTATACATGGGATATAAGTTCAGGGCAGATTGAACAAATCACCGACTTTTCCGAAAATAAAGGAGAACATAGGCACGAAAGCCGGGAAAGTAATGAGAAATGGCTCCATGACGATCAGCTGGAATTATTTTCAGTACTGAAAGAACGCGAAAGGATAAAGGAATTAAGGGATGAAAATAATAAAAAAGCTGATCCGTATAAGCCATTGACCATATTTTTAGAAGGAAAGAGCTTGATGAATATACAAATAAGCCCTGATGGAAAGTATGTTAGCTACATACTATATAAAAGACCGAAATCAAAAAATACCAATGTACCAAATTATGTTACCAAATCAGGATATACCGAAGAAATTAGTGCAAGACCAAAAGTGGGTTCAGAACCAACAGAATATCAATTATTTATTTACGACATCATGAATAGAAAATCAACAAATGTTGATTTTGGCAGTTTGTTGGGTATTAATGATTTACCTGAATATTTAAAAGATTATCCCGACAAAAAACATGAAAAATCTGAGCGTGTTGGCTTTATTAATGGGCCATTTTGGAACAATAAAGGAACATTGGCATTTATTGAAATGCGAGCAAATGATAATAAAGACAGGTGGATAGCTTTACTCGATTTTGAAACTGGCAAATTAAAACAACTTGAAAGGCAACATGATGATGCATGGATAGATGGTCCGGGCATAGGATATTTTTCCCGCTATGATAATGCACTGGGCTGGATGCCTGGTGATAAAAACCTCTGGTTCCAATCAGAAGAGACGGGGTACTCTCATCTATATGTTCTTGATATACAGTCAAAAAAGAAAAAAGCGTTAACCAGGGGCAAGTTTGAGATTTTTAACCCATTTATTTCAAAAGACAATCAATATTGGTATTTTTCATCTAATGAAACACATCCTGGTGAAGTGCAATTTTATAGAATGCCAATAGAAGGTGGGAAAGCAGAACGACTTACTAAAATGACAGGAAGCAACCAGGTTTTTTTGTCTCCGGATGAAAGAAAAATGGCAATCAGACATTCTTTTTCAAACAAACCCTGGGAAATATATTTAAAAGATAATCCTGCTTTATCAGGAAAAGATGAAACGGCGGTTCAAATAACAAGTTCAACAAGTGATGAATTCATAGCTTATCAATGGAAAGTGCCCGAAATTATTACTTTTAAGGCCAGTGATGGTGAAATAGTTTATGCAAGACTTTATAAACCAACCGATGACACGAAAAATAATGCGGCAATAATATTTGTACATGGAGCCGGGTATTTACAGAATGCCCATAAATGGTGGAGTTCCTATTTTAGGGAGTACATGTTTCATAACATGTTGGTTGACAATGGATTTACAGTGCTTGATATTGATTATAGAGGTAGCGCAGGTTATGGCCGAGACTGGAGAACAGGGATTTACAGACATATGGGCGGTAAAGATTTAAGCGATCAGGTGGATGGTGCAAAATATTTGGTCAATAACCTTGGAATTAATGAGAACAAAATTGGAATTTATGGCGGATCCTATGGCGGATTTATTACTATAATGGCCATGTTTAAAGCAGCAGATACTTTTAAAGCAGGAGCAGCAATAAGATCGGTAACTGATTGGGCACATTATAATCACGGCTACACCTCAAATATATTAAATACTCCAACAACTGACAGTTTAGCTTATCGACGAAGCTCGCCAATTTATTATGCCGAAGGATTAAAAGGGCATTTACTCATGTTGCATGGAATGATTGATGATAATGTTCATTTTCAAGATGTTGTGCGCCTTTCACAAAGACTGATAGAATTAGGTAAAAAAAACTGGGATATTGCTATTTATCCGGTGGAAAGACAGGCATTTGTTGAGCCCAGCAGTTGGACTGATGAGTACACAAGGATTTTTAATTTATTTAAAGAAAACTTACTTAAGTAATAAAGTTGCTAAGGTTAATGCCTGCCTATATTTTTGAACTGTTTCTGCTAGCCTGATTTTCAATTCCTATAGGTGTTTGATAAAAAAGAATATCATCAATTTGATCAAATGCATAATTAGAGTAAACATTTTTATATATTTGAAAAATATTTAACCATTACAAACCACATTACTTTTTAATTATTACATAAAATAAGTAGGATTCTTTCAATTAACCAAATTCAATTTTGAAATTTATCTAATAATAAAAGTGTTGAAATACAGCACTTTATGCATGTAATTAAAAATAATTATTTTATGAAAACATTAAGCCTCATCATTGTATTTTCATTTCTCTTTATTTGGCAATCCCAAACTTTTGCACAAGAACCCTGGAATTTGGAAAAATGTATTAACTATGCCATAGAAAACAATATACAGGTAAAACAAATGCAACTGCAAGCAAGATCGAGTGAATACAATTTACAAGAATCAAAGGCAGGACTTGCGCCTAGCCTAAATGCCAATGTTAATGATGCTTTTCAGTTTGGATATACCATTGATCCATATACCAATCAGTTTACCAATCAGAATGTACAGTCTCTTAGTGCATCCATTACCGGTTCAGTAACCTTGTTTAATGGTTTGCAGCAAGTGAATACGGTGAAAAAAAACAGGTATACGTTAATGTCTGATTTGCAGGCGGTTGAGGATGTGAGGTATTCCATTACCATGCAGGTTGCCAGTTCCTATCTACAAATTCTTTTTGATAAAGAATTGCTTGATGTAGCAAACGGCCAACTTGAAATTACAAAAACTCAGGTGCAAAGAACAAGAATCTTGGTTGAAGCAGGGAGCCTGGCTAAGGGGAATTTATTGGAAATTCAAGCTCAACTAGCTGGTGAAGAGCTTACTAAAATAAATGCTGAAAATAATTTAAAGAGTTCTTACTTAAATTTAACCCAATTACTTGAACTTGATACTACAAGTGCTTTTGCCATTCAGGTTCCTGAATTGGACGATCCTTCGAGTGAAATACTATTAGATTCAGTTTCAACAATTTTTGCGAATTCACAAGGATTGCCAATGATAAAAAAGGAGGAATTCAAGTTACAAAGTTCAGAACAGAATTTAAATATTGCTAAGGGTGGAATGAGTCCTCGTTTTTATCTACAAGGTTCTTATGGCTCTGGCTATTCAAGTGCCAGAACCTATCCAAATGGAGATATTTATCCATACTCAGATCAATTTGTCGATAATAGAAGTTTATCAGTTTCTATTGGTGTTTCCATTCCTATTTTTAATAATTTTTCTGTTAAGAATAGAATTTCACAATCAAAACTGGGAATTGAAAACTCGAAATATCAACTAGATCTTGCTAAAAATCAGTTATTTAAAGATATACAATCTGCCCGAAATTCAGCAGAGGCAGCCTTGGCCAAATTTAATGCCAGTAAAAAAGCTGTTGAAGCACAACAAGAATCATTTTCATATACTCAGCAGAAATTTGATCTCGGGCTTGTCAACTCAGTTGATTACAATACTGCAAAAAACCAGTTGGCAAAATCACAGTCAGACATGGTTCAGGCAAAATTTGAATTTATTTTCAGGATAAATATTTTGAATTTTTATCAGGGCATACCTTTTAAGCTATAATTTCTTTATATTAATCAAATAGATGAAGCCTTGCATTTTTGCAGGGCTTTATTCGTTTAAGTATTATAATATCAGATTGTTACAGAAGGGTTGATGCGGCTGCTTGAGGGTGTCTAAAAAGTGACTTTTTTGCCACAAATTCTCAAAAACACCAAATTACACAAAATGCAATACATTGACAATTAATATTCTGTGTTATTTGGTGCATTTGTGTTTTAGTAGCTATTTTTCTTTCCTTGACTTTTTAGACGCCCTCATAATAAATAAAAAGACTTGGTAATTAACCTTTTTTTTACGAATTTTAAGTAAAATAATTCTGAGAACGTATGGATTTTAAATTTTATCTTTTATTTGTTTTCCTAAAGTAAATCCTGAGCAACAAATCCTTATTATTCAGATAGTTAAAATTTATCTGGTATTTTCCAGGTTTTTGAAGAAATATCTTCTTTACATAATTGAAGTTTTATAATATGAAAAAAAACGGCGCATCAATACTTGTTTATGCCCTGGAGCAAATAGGGGTTCGTAAAACATTTGGAATACCCGGAATGCATAATACTGAAATTTATAATCAGTTAAACAATTCAAGAAACATTGAACCAATTATAGTTACCCACGAATTATCAGCGGGATATATGGCTGATGCTGTTTCAAGAACCTCAGACAGTATTGGCACCATTGTAATTGTACCGGGAGCCGGGCTTACCCATGCCATGAGTGCCATTGGTGAGGCACTTGTTGATGGAATACCTCTTTTAATTATTTCAGGTGGGATAAATAAAGAATCGGGCAAAAGCTTTCAGATGCACCAGCTGAATATGGAACGGGTTGTAAATGGTATTGTAAAAGGATATTTTATGATAAATGAGTTGGAACAGATAGTCCCAACTATTTATGAGGCATATGAATTGGCCATAAGCGGAGAGCCGGGACCTGTCTTTATCGAAATGCCTGTCCGTACACAGTTAATTTCCGATTCGGTTGAGTTGCCTCCTTATATTAAAAAACCAAAACATAATCCATTTAAAACTTCAAAGGAATCATCGGGGGAGATGAGTCTATTTGCTGATAATGAAAGTGTTACAGATAAGCTTTCCAGGGCAGTAAACCTGCTGAGTGAGGCTAATTTCCCGGCACTTTACGTTGGGTGGGGAGCCGTAGATGCCACAGAAGAAATAAAAATTCTGGCCGAATTATTGGCTGCACCTGTAGCTACCACCATACAGGGAATTAGTGCTTTCCCCTTTAATCATCCCCTGCATGCAGGAATTGGGTTTGGCCCATCAGCTGCACCAGCTGCACAGAACTCATTTAAAAATTGTGACTGTTTACTGGCTGTAGGTTTAAAATTTTCTGAACTGGCCACGGGGAATTATCAAATGGATGTTCCTGAAAACCTGATACATATTGACATTAATCCAGATGTTTTCCACAAAAACTATCACGCGAAAGTTGCTCTTGAAGGTGATGCTAAAATTGTACTTAACGAACTTATTTCTGGTTTGAAAAACGGCAGCCCCAAAACCAAGAATAATATAGCAAATCTTAGTGAGTCAATAAAATTGGATAAAGAAGCCTATAGAAACAGCTGGTTTGCAAATCCAGGAGAGCAAATGGTTACACCTGGTTTTTTTTATAATGCATTACGTAATTATTTGCCAGAAGATGCCATAATGGTTGCTGATGATGGCACTCATATGCTAATGACTGCTGAATTATTTCCGGTACTTCATGCCCGACATTTTATTTGTCCAACGGATTATAGTGGAATGGGATATGGAATCCCTGCCGCCATTGGCGCAAAATTG
>JARGGF010000342.1 GCA_029210905.1 Bacteroidales bacterium
TAATAAGAACCTCTTATCTGATGAACATCAAAACCATCTTTTGATTTGTGCTGGTCCGAATAAACCAGGCTTAGGTTGGCTCCTCTGTCAAGACAAGTATTTACGAGCTCGCGCGCTTCATTTGTGTTTACCAGGTCGTCCATGTCGGGTTTTACCGGCACACCATCGTGACAATCGAGCATGGTAAATTGCTTATGCGGACGAATTTTTAAATATTCAATTAGCTTTTTAGCCGATTTATTGATTAATGCATCTAAAATGGTGTAAGGTAAAATAAAATCGTAAATCCAATATCCATTTTCGGCAAGCTTAAACTGAGTGGTGTAATGAGCATGTACTTCGGGTAGCAATTCAAGGCCAAGTGAATCGGCTTTTTTGCGTATCCAGTTCATGAATTCGAAAATTTCAGGCTCTACAAAAAAACAACTTGTGCCGAGCTGTTTAATCACATAACCAATTGCATCCAAACGAACTATTTTAACGTTTTGCTTGCTGAAATTTTCAAGAAAATCACTTAATAGTTTTTTTGTAATTGGGGAATTGATATCCAAATCAATTTGTTCAGAAGGATCTTCCTTGCCAAAAGTTGTCCATACTTTTTCATGGCTGTTTCCTTTCTGCACTGCATAGGTAGAATATGGTCTCTCTCTTCGTAAAAACATTTTTGAAATGTCATTTTCCACTGGCTGGGCATTGGTCCATATTTTATCCAAAGTGATAAACAGATCTGCATATTCCGAATCTCGTCCATTTTTTATAAAGTCTTGAAAATAAACAGATTGCCTTGAAATATGATTGACCATTAAATCGAGCAAAACATCAAATTTTGAAGCAATGTCACGAATATCTTCCCATGTGCCAAACGATGGTTCAATTTCAAGATAGGTCAGGGGTGCAAAGCCCCTGTCGCCAGATGATGGGAAAGGTGGTAGAATATGGACACCCCCTTTAAAAATATCCGAAAAATATTTGAGCAGTATTTCATTTAGAGTCTTTAAATTACCTCCTAGTGAATCGGGGTAAGTAATTAATTGTACTTTGTTTTTAAGAGCCATCAGTTCAGCCTCCTTATTTTATAATTGTAACATCGTAATCTTTAGAAATGATAAAATCTGCCAGAAACCTGTGGCCTGCAATTATCTTATGTTCAGTGCTTAAGATGTTTTCTACAAAAGGGTCGTTCACTTCATTTCCCCGGTTTCTTTTTTGGCGATAGGGAAGGGTGTCTTTCCAGTCGCTTGTGATAAAAATCCGGGTATCAACATTTCGTAGTAGCGAAGTGTAGGTTCCTTCAGCGATAATTACATCAATTCCCTTTAGGCCGAGTTTAATGTTTTTTACCGAATTAGCCTCATAATTAATAGAAGGTTTTATTATTTCCTCTGCACCTGTTGCAGCATCGTGCAGATTTTTATCCAGAAGGTCTAATTTTACCTCTACATGCGGTCCAAGCCAATTAGGATCCGATTTTCGTTTGGCATCATTCGAAGCCGGTGGAAGAACAAAATAATCGTCCTGCTCCAATAGAACCGATTGAATTCCAAGTTCTTGCAACTCTGCAAGAATTGCTTTCCCTGTTTCTGTTTTTCCTGAACCTGATTCACCAGCAATGGTAATGGTATACCTGGCATTTTTGTTTTTTATTTGTTCAATAATTTCAGGAACTATCACTTTTGCAGCCTTTTGGTGCGGGTTTTCAAAATTGTGTTTGTTAGTCATAAAAAAAATATGTTTAGGAAGGAATTAAAATTAATTTGTAAGCCAGGCTTAACACTTGTCACGGGTTATTGGTCATTAGAAAATGTATCAATGACTTAATGACCAAAGACAAATTATCATATGGCTATTGTCTTGAAAGTTAATGCTTGACCTATCTGTTTGACATTTTATCCTTCCCTTAAAATAATCAATTTACTTAGTTGTTAATTTCAAATTAACCAGGAGAGTTGATGCTCTCCTGATTAAAAAACCTAAATACTACTATGAAAGAAGCTTAAAAGTTATAGATAATTGAAAAATTTGTGGCCCTGCCGGTCAATGGCCTTCCACGCATGTAGTTGGTTGCACCGTCAACAAATGCATCACCTTCCATCTCTGTAATTCCGAAAGTGTTGAATAAGTTATTGACATTTAGCCTGATAGCTAATCCTTTGGTGATATTGTAACCTGCAAATGCATTAACATATGCAAAACCAGGTAATACAACCACATTATCGAATTGCGAATATACTTTGGTTGTTCCAATCACGCTAAAGCCTATAGAAGCTCCACCAATTCTATAAGACGGACTAATGTTGTACATTAAATCCGGCACTCTGCGGGGAGAATTTCCTTCCTGCTCAGGGTTATTACTTTTTGCAATCTCTGCTTTTGTGTAGGTTGCACCTGCGGCAACTTCAAAGCCCCCAAAGCTGATGGCTCCATCCAATTCAAGGCCATAACTCTGATAATCAATGTAAAATATCTTGTCGAATTCAGAATTCTGCTCCGAAAGTAAAGCATAAAAACTAGTAAGATTTAATGCATAGTTTTTCGATTTAAACTTAAAACCTAATTCTGCCTGCGAAATTTCGTCGGCATCCAGACCTTCCAATGTTTTTCCTTCAGCTGTGATGTAAGGTGAATAAAGTAATCTATCTGCATTTGCTCTGGCACCAACGCTCCATCTGCCAAAAACAGCCATGTTGTCATCAATTTTATAGTTAACACCCACTGAATAAGATAGATAACTGTAGTCATAATCAACAGGATTTGGATTTGCATTATTTAACACGGTAGTAGTAGAATCAATGGATGACATTATTCCATCGCGGTTGACATCCACAGGAGCCTGCATATTGTTGAGATAATATCCCGAAACATCGCCAAAATCATAGCGTAAACTTGCCTCTACATTAATTTTATCGCTTACATCAATTCCAACATTTGCATAAGGAGCATCTACATTGTAACGCATATCGTAACCCCTTGTACAGCAATTCCCCCAGGCTGGCACACCATGTGCATAAAGTCCGCTTTCTGTTCTTGCAATACCTCCTGCATCAGTCAGGTTAATTAATCTGGGGTTATCACTAACATCTGTTACATAAGCCTGCCATAACCAGGTCATATCAATTTGCTGATAGGCTTTATAATACCCTGCAGTTAGATGGATTTTATCGTTAAACGTTTTGGTGATATAAAAATCGTTGGCAAAGTTGTTTAAACTATTCATCTCAACATCAAAGCTATGAATGGTCATTAATAGGCCATTGCCATTTAAGTTTTGAAGTTCGCCGGTAGATAGTGGTGTTCCTGCATTTGCACCATTAGCATAACTGGCAGTGAACCCTGCACCTGCAATTCCGCTTGCAATATCGCTGGCAGTGCCTATACCTACAGGAAATGGTGAGTTGAAAGTTCCTTTGTTGTATGCCATTCGGGCACGGTTTTTTACATTCCAGCCTTCGCCAAGGTCGAAGGAAAATTCGGCACCTACTGCATAGGATATTGGATGCATACCATCGGCAATGTTACTTGTCCTTAGATTCCCGTTTCCATCAACACCTGTTAAGTGCTGAAAATAAGGACTTTGAAGTGTTGCTTTTAAAGCATCGTAGCCAGGGATTGATTCAAATGTTGGATCTGAGGCAGTTCCCGTGCCTTTTATTGGCATTGGCATATAGCTTATTGCTTTGTCGTTCAGGTATTTAAAATAAACACGTGCATAACCCGATTTGAAATTTTTAGTCAAATTGGCTTTGATTTGTCCTCCGTAATTACCTGTGTAGCCAGCTTTTCGTGGCCCTTCGCCCTGGCGGAAAAAACCGCCAACATGAAAACTTACATCATTGCCGATTGGAGATCCGTAGTCAAAATCTGTCCTAAATGACTTGTAATCAACACCCAGAGAGGTTCCAATGCTACCGCCTTCTATGGTACCAGTTTTACTGATAAAGTTTATGATACCAGCTGGTGAATTACTCGCAAATGTTGAAGCAGAACCGCCTTTAATGGCTTCGATACGAGCAACAGTATAATCAGCCCGTAAATAGATATCTGCATTTCCGAAAGATATATCGCCGAATTGCATTACAGGCAAACCATCTTCATGAAGTTGCAAAAATTTTGAACCACCCGATGTAATTGGAATACCACGTACCGAAATATTTGCATTTCCTTCGCCTCCGGTGGCTTCGGAATGAATACCTGGAATAGCTTTGAAAATTTCGGCGGTAGTTACTGCTCCAAATTCTTCAATTGCTTTAGGCTTTAGGCTTGATATTGAAACACTTGATTCAATTGCCGATTTTTGGTTTACTACACCCGTAACAATTACCTGATCCAGGCCAATCAAATCAGTTGCTATTTTAAAATCAAGAACTACCTCTTCACCTTCTGATAAAGTAACTTGAGCTTCTTTGCTATTGTAGCCTACAAAAGAGACAAGAAGTGTGTAATCTCCAGATTCTAAGTTGTTTAAAAGGTACTCCCCATCAAAGTCGGTAATTGTTCCATTAGTTGTCCCTTTTATCATAACTGTAGCTCCAACCAGACTTTCGTCAGTTTGTTCATCAATCACTTTTCCCTTTATTGAGCTTGTTCCCTGGGCAAATAGAAAGGCAGGAAAAAGCAGGAGTAGAATAAATAATTGTAATTTTTTCGTTTCCATATATTAAGATTTAAGCGTAAATTTGATATTTACAATAATTGATTAATTAAAAAATTGTTGAAAACATGCTTTCGAAATAGTTGATCATCGAAACAAATCTATGGCATCAAAACATTAAAAACAATAGGTTTTAGAGGCTTGCAAGCGTTTTTGGATTTCAACCGGTTTCGCAACCGGTTGTTGTTGATAACTTTTTTAAATTATTTTTTAAACTGATTAGATGAACTCATTTTTTATGTCAATATTTGTTTACTTTTTTCTCTAATCTATTCAATCTTAAATCATTAATTGTGGCAATTCACCCTGTTACCATAAAAGATATTGCAAAACTTCTTGGTATTTCGAAATCAACGGTAAGCCGTGCCTTAAAAGATCACCCTGATATTAGCCAGACAACAAAAGATGCCGTTTTACAACTGGCCGAAGCGTTAAGATATAGGCCAAATGCAGTAGCCTTGTCGCTACGGCATAAAAAAAGTAAGGTGATTGGGTTAATAGTCCCTCAAATATCTTATTTCTTTTTTCCTTCTGTAGTTGAAGGGGTTGAAGACGAGGTGCATAAGCATGGTTATAAGTTAATGATTCTTACATCGAACGAACAGTATGAGCGGGAAGTGGAAGCCTGCGATATTCTCTTATCAAATAACGTAGAAGGAATTTTGGCCTCAGTATCAAGAAAAACAAGGGATTTTAAGCATTTTCATGACATTATTGATTCCGATATTCCAATGGTCTTTTTTGATCGTGTACCCGATAGTGTGCAGGCGGACATGGTGCTGGTAGATGACATTGATGGAGCTTATAATGCCACCAAACATCTTTTTGATATTGGAAAAAAGAGAATTGCTATCTGCATAGGAAATCCAAATTTGTTAATTAGCAAAAACAGGCTTAAAGGTTATCAAATGGCATTTGAAGAAAACAAGCGGCTAATTGATGAAAATTATATTATTTCTTGTGAAACTCCGGTTGAGGCTGAGAATGAGACTACTAGATTATTAAATTTGCCAAATCCTCCGGATGGTATATTAGCAATTAGCGACCTGACTATGTCGGGCATAATGAAAGCTATTTATAAAAATAAACTGAGAATACCTGAAGATATTGCTGTGATTGGTTTTTGCGAAGAACCATTTAGTTCAATGTACAACCCTCCGCTTTCTACCATTAAACCAATGGGTTTTGAAATTGGCAAGACTGCAGCAGAAATGCTGTTTAAGAGAATT
>JARGGF010000343.1 GCA_029210905.1 Bacteroidales bacterium
AGTTTCTACAGCAAACCAGCAAATATTCCTCAGAATAAAGTTTTAACAAATGATAAACATGTCAAGTATACTTTAAGAATTGGGTAAATAATATGTTATTATACTGATTATTAGCTAAATAAGGCAGCAAAAGAAAATTTGTTCTGACTTAAAGTAAATTATAACACTCCCTTATGACTAAGGCGATAAAAAAAAATGGACTTTATTCATCTTCATAAACTTCAATAAAACCTTAAAAAAAAACAAACTTCCAGGTATTAAAATTATCGAAATACAAACTATATTAATTGATAATCAATAAATAATTATTGTTAATTAAAAATATTTATATACATTTGCCTAAAATAATTAATCTAATTTATCATGGAACAGAAAAATCATCCTTTGAGCATTCGAATAATTCTATTCCTTACCAACCTGGGATTAGGATTATTGGCTTTATTCTTACTTGTTATTGTCATTGTCAATATCGTATTGTACACGAACATGTACAATGAGAATATTGGAATCTCAATACCATTGCCAGTTGAAATTGATTTTTTGCAAACTGGTAAAATTAATATTGGTGACAAAATCAGTGATTTTAAATTTTCAGATTCCAAAACTGAGCTAAGTATTAAAAATGCTCCAAGCACTTTCACAAGAAGCGCAGCGATTTTAGCTCTTATTGTCATTCTATTCAGTGCATATTTATTATCCATTTTTAGAAATTTTATTCTCAATGTTAAAAGAGGAAAAACTTTCAGCATGCATAATATTTTATTGATTAAAAAACTGGCTTATGGCTTAAGCTTCTTTTGGCTCTTTGCCCAGCTTTATACAATTCTTATAGATTATTTTATCGTTAGCCATTTGGAATATGAACAAATTGATATCAAATATCAACTAATAAACTATCCGGAAATACTCATTCTTGCACTTTTTATATGGGTAATTGCTCATGTTTTTTCAACCGGGCTTAAATTACAGGAAGAACAGGATTTAACAGTATAGCTATGGCAGTAATTGTAAATTTAGATGTAATGTTAGCCAAACGAAAAATGAGCTTAACAGAACTCTCTGAAAGAGTTGGAATAACCATGTCGAACCTTTCCATTCTCAAAAAAGGAAAAGCAAAAGCCATCCGGTTTTCGACCCTGGAAGCTATCTGCGAAGCACTGGATTGCCAGCCTGGGGATATACTTGAATATCAACAAGATAGTGAAATATAGCCGCAATAAGGACAACTATTAATAGGAATTACTTCTAGCAATAATTATCGTTTGCCTAAAAGTAGTAGATTAAATTAAATTTGGCAATAATTTTAAAAACAAGATCTTAGCTTGTCCAAACTTTTATTTCATTTATCCCTGATTCAAATTCATTTATCATAAAAATACCTACCTTTCACATTATAAATTTGGAACTTCCAAAAACTTTATTTTATATTTGCACCTGATTACTCTCGGAGCATTTTTTGTAAACCCCTTAATACAGAGTACAACCATGATCGATTTTACACTACATATAAAACCAGAGGTTGGGAAGGCCTAGAACTCAGTTCTGGCTTAAAGAATAAAGGTATCCCAATCCACAGCGATTGGGTTTTTTGTTTCCGGTCGTTAATGTGCGTGTACCAAACTTTTTTGTTGAGAACACAATTGTTTTGTCCTCAATACAAAGTTGAACTTTCCTTTACGCATTTTCAGAAATTAGAAATTGGTTTCCGCTTTTATCTTTTGCATAACACTAACTTGTTGTGCATTGGTAAAATATATAGTCGTGGACTAAAGTGTACTTTTAATTACCAGGTTCTAATTTCTAATTTCAAATAAAAATAGCTTACTCAATAATGGATGATAATAATATTCCTGAACTGAAAATAAGCATAACTGTTTTAAAAAATGGGAAAATCGAAATTAAAAGGTAAAGATTTAAGAAAAATAGGATATAAATCAAATAATGCAATAAGCATTGCAATTGATTTATTTTCAAAACATTACAAACATATAAGTAAAAATGAAAAATTAGATATTTTAATTAAAATAAGGGAAAATCCTGAAAATTATGCCAGCGATGAAGTTTTATCAAAATTGGCACACGAATTTATGGAAAAGGTTGAAAAAGAGGATTTTACCATCTATAAATTAAGTCCTAAGCCAAAACCATTTACTGTGTTTGGCAAAAAATTTATTGACAGCAATACCATTCATCAAATGGAAATGGCCATGCAGCTTCCTGTTGCTATAAAAGGTGCTCTGATGCCCGATGCACATGTAGGTTATGGTTTACCTATTGGAGGTGTGCTAGCCACCGAAAATGAGCTAATTCCCTATGGTGTTGGTTTGGATATTGGTTGCCGGATGAGTTTAAGTATTTATGACTTGCCACCAAACTATTTGAAAAAAAATGCACATGCTGTTAAAATGGCACTCAAGGAGCAAACTCATTTTGGGATTAAAACAATGCCAACGAATAAAGCTGAACACGAAGTGCTTGAAAGGGTAGAATTTAACGAAACCGAGTTACTTCGCAAGTTACATGGCAAGGCAGCAAAACAACTTGGGACTTCTGGTTCAGGTAATCATTTTGTTGAATTTGGTGAACTTATATTGCATGACAACAATACTTTACAAATTCAACCGGGCCAATATATTGGAATACTGGCACATTCCGGATCCAGAGGTCTTGGCGCAACGATTGCGCAGTACTATACAAAGCTTGCCATGGATAGCTGCCGATTGCCGAAGGGTATACAAAACCTTGCATGGTTGAGTCTGGATCAGGCCGAGGGCCAGGAATACTGGAATGCAATGAATCTGGCTGGGGATTACGCAAAAGCATGCCATGATGTGATACATCAAAAGTTATCTAAAGCCTTAAATATTAAGCCTTTAATGATAATTGAGAACCATCATAATTTTGCATGGAAAGAAAAGCAAAAGGACAGCAGCCAGTTAATTGTTCACAGGAAAGGGGCTACACCGGCAAAACCAGGGGAATTGGGCATCATTCCGGGTTCAATGACTGCTCCGGGATATCTGGTAAGTGGACTTGGAATGGAAGAAAGCCTGAATTCAGCCTCGCATGGGGCAGGCCGGAGGCTTTCCCGAAAAAAGACCCGAGAATCAATCACCGGAAGCACTTTGAAAAAGACGCTAAAAAGTGCCGGGGTAACATTAATTGATGGTTCGCTGGATGAAGCGCCTACTGCTTACAAGAATATTGAGGAAGTAATTCATTTTCAACAGGATATTATAAGAGTAGAAGGGATTTTTCAACCCAGGATTGTGAGAATGGATAAGGCTTAGGAGGAGAGTTAAAAGTTGAAAGTTAATAGTTAAAAGTTAGAAGTTAATAGTTAATTGTTAATGGCCTGCGAAACTCCAACAATTAAAGAATTGACCTTTCATCGGGTAACCAAATTAACAAACAAAACCCAATGCACGATATTAATTAACCTAAACAAATTTGAAAAAATGAAAACACGAAAAATAATACAAATATCAGCTCGTAAAGGTCTGAATAATAATAAATTAATCGCATCTCTAATTTTGCCTGTTAAAAGTTTAGACCAGAAGTATCCATATCCTAAGCCCTGAAGGGGCGAAATATATCAGCCTAGGGCAACGCCCTGGGTATAAAATAGATAGGCATTAATGGCCCGCGAAACGCCTTCAATTAAAGAATTGACCTTTCATCGGGCCAAATAGAATGCAACTCGAATTAATAAACGAACCCAATGCAGGATTTTGATTCCAAAATCCCATCAAGCATTAACCTAAACAAATATGAAAAAATGAAAACACGAAAAATAATACAAATATCAGCTGGCCGCGGCCCAAACGAATGCAAATGGGTGGTAAAACAACTATTCAAAATTTTTATTAAAGAACTAATCTTGGAAGGTATTGAATACCTTGTTTTGAAGAAAATGATGAATGAGCAAAACACTGATTTCAGTTCCGTAATCCTTGAATTGGAAGCAGAAAACCTTGAACATTTTCTAAAACCATGGTTGGGCACCATTCAATGGATTGGTCAAAGCCCCTTTCGCAAATTTCATAAACGCAGGAACTGGTTTGTTGGTATTTCAGAATTTGATTGTGAAAGCCAGTTTATATGGGATATTGCAGATGTACGCTTTGAAACATTTCGTTCCAAAGGTGCAGGTGGCCAGCATGTCAACAAAGTGGAAAGTGCTGTACGGGCAATTCATTTACCGACAGATACCGCAGTTGTGGCAAGGGATTTCCGCTCGCAGCACCAAAATAAAAAGTTGGCAACCGGGCGCTTAAAAACCATCCTCGAAAGTTATGAACAGTCTCATTTTCAAGAGATTAATGAGGAGAAGTGGATGGAGCATTGCCAGTTAGAACGCGGTAATCCGATTCGGGTATACAAAGGTGTTGACTTTAGATTACATAAACTTTAAGTCATGGCACTTTTGTAAGATCTTCTGGATTTTTAAAAATCCGGAAGATCTAAATATTATTAGTTAAATTATTAATTTAAAATCAGAGCATCAAAGCTCTATAAAACAATATATTATGGGATTTTCAATAGCAGATCAATACTACTTAAAGGCATTGGACAGCTACCCATTTGATTTAACCGAATCGGTAGAGAATTTAAACTATGCCTTAAGTTACAGCAAGCAACATACCCAGGCAAATTGTTTAATGGCAAGGGTATACAGTGAACAATTAAGTAACCATGAATTGGCGACCTACTATTTCGAACAGGCTTTGGCACATGATTTAACTAATACAGAAGCAATTAAGTATTATACCATGATGCTTATCGACTTGAGAGACTTTAAAAAAGCAAAAAAAATGATTGCTTATGGGTATACAGTCAAGGGAATTAGCAAATTTGTACTTTTAAGGTATGAAGCATTGCTTGCAGAATACCAAAAAGAATATAAAGGTGCAAAGAAATACTTAAAAATAGCATTATCTGAGGCTTATAACGAATCAGCAACCAGCTTTATAAAGTCGGAAATTTCAAGAGTTAAGGCCAAATTAAAACAATTAAAGAAGGAAAATAAGCCAGGTGAAAAGCAACATAAAAAGAAAAAGGGAAAAAAGAAGGCTTGTATTAAAAGGAAGTGGTACAAATTGTTTTAATTAGTAAAGATAACTTTGCCAGAGTTTGATGAAATCAACATGGAAAAAACTTTTATAGCATTTCATCTTTAAAAGAAACTTTGGCAAAGTAATCTAAATTCTAAATACACAAATCTAAAATAATGAGCTTATCACAAAAATACCGACGTACATATCATTTTCCATTTTCACCTGGCACTACCAGTGATGATAGGATAAATCATAACTACTTCTCTGATATTCTAAATATCTTGCAAATAGTAGTTACCGAAAAGCTCGATGGTGAAAATACCTGTCTGAATCAGTTTGGCGTATTTGCCCGTTCACATGCAGCTCCAACAATTCATCCCTGGGCAGCTTATTTAAAGCAACGCTGGGAATTGATAAAAAATGATCTGGGTGCATTGGAAATTTTTGGTGAAAATTTATATGCCGTTCATTCCATTGAATATCAAAACAAATTTGTTCAATGGAAGGTGTAGTATGCAGAAATACAGCTTCATACACTGTTGATAATTTCAAAGAAAATGTATTCAAGTATGTTAGAATAGGACATGTAAAAACGGATGAACACTGGACCAGAAACTGGAAAAGAGCTAGGTTAAAGCGGGAAGGGAAATGAAGAGCTTTTTTGAACGGGGCTTCGAAACTTAATATTTGTGGCTTCGAGGGCCTCAGCCACCGGATTCTACTGGTGGCTGAGGCTCTCGAAGCTACCAGTAAAATCCATTCTATTTAATGAAATAATTGTATACCCAAAAAAGCAAATTATTACTATGTGCAAAA
>JARGGF010000344.1 GCA_029210905.1 Bacteroidales bacterium
GGTCCGGGTTTTCTTTTTTTATTTAATGAACCATTCTTCCACTTCGGAGATAAATTTATCCATTTCAGAATATTACACTTTCATTAATTATAATATTGAGCCAGTTTTGTTTCACAATTAAATTAATAGTACACAAAACTTTATCACACATGAAAACAAACAAAAAATATTCACTATTACTGGCTCTTATAATAGGTATGACCACAAATCTTGAAGCTCAAAATTTTAAATACGGAGTAAATGCCGGTACAAATTTTTCAGTTCAATCCGAAACCGGCGATTTATATAATAATGACGATATAAAGCAGGGTTGGCACGCTGGCATTTATGTTAATTATTTTCTTACTGAAAATTTAAGCTTGCAGGCAGAGCTGAATTACGATCAAAAAGGAAGTGAAAATGATAATATTAGCAGCAATTATGAATACATAACCATCCCCTTGCTAGCCAAATGGTCTTTAGGTAAAAGTAATATCACTCCGCTAAATTTTAATTTTTATGCAGGATCCTACTTTGGTATTTTGGCAGGTGCCAAGCGCAATTTAAAAAATATTGAAAACACAGAAACCATTGATATCAAAAGCAACAGCGAGAGCAATGAATTTGGACTGCTTGGAGGTATTGGAATAAGTTATCCAATAAAAAGCAGCAGCATACTACTGGATTTTAGGATTGGATTAGGCTTAAACAGTTTTGATAAATCTGATAATCAAATAAGGAACAAGTACTTTGGTATTAATTTAGGTTACGAATTTTAACACCCTAACTTTTTCATCTTTAACTCCCCATCCCTGAGAATATAAAGCTCAGGGGTTTTATTCACTTATTTTTCTTAGACTCAAGCCACCAATTAACTTTCTCGCGTAACATTTCTAGCGGAATAGCACCATCCTCTAGAATTATATTGTGAAATTCCTTAATGTCAAATTTATCACCCAGCGTAAGTATGGCTTGTTCACGTAGTTCTAGTATTTCAATTAATCCTATATCATAGGTTGAATACTGCCCTGCCCATGCAATCATTCTATCAAGTATTTGATTTGCAGATTGTTCAGATATATAAGTACCGGTAGAGAGCAGGTAATCAACTGCTTGTTCACGAGTCCATTGCTTTGCATTAATGCATGCTTCAACATACATTATTCTTGAGGATCTGCCCAAAACCAGCAACCTGGAATAGCCAGATGTATAAAGGCCCATTTCTTCGGCAAGTATTTGGGCATAACCAGCCCACCCTTCAATATAGCCAGTCATTGATAAAAGTTTTGAGATAGGATGGATATTTTTGTTATCAATTGAAAGACCCAATTGTAAATGATGACCAGGAAAGGTTTCATGAAAGATTTCAGTTTCAATGGCGCCCTTCAGTCGCTTTTCAGGATTTTTCAGATTAACATGATATACAGATGGTTTGGAAGTATCTTTAACTGAAGGAATAAAATAGGAGCCCTGTTGATCTTCATCTTTTTCAGGGATAATCAAAACTTTAACATTGGATTTTGGCAATTCATTAAAGTAAGCAGCACATTTTTCCTCAGCTCGCTCAATAGTATTGCGAATAAAGGCAAGAATTTCATCCTTAGTTTTAAAATATTCGGTGGTATCGGATTGTATCATTTTGATTATCTGTCGAATACTATCAGTATTAAATTCCTTTTTACCAAATATTTTTAGTTTTGAGTCATTTATTTTAACGCTGTATTCACTGATTGTGTATATATCACTTGCGCTTCTTTTTAAGGATGTATGGTACCTAAAATAGGCTTCGAAACATTTAGTACCGCCTGGAACATCAGCAAGAGAAATTGATGAACGCGCAGCAGGATAATAATAATTTTGTAAATAATCCTTGTATTTTTTGATTGCAGGATAAATGGTCATGAGCACTAATTCCTTCCAGTTTTTCTGGAACACTTTATTGGAATCTCGCTTTGCCGGACTATAAAAATCTGACAATTCTGGTGGCTCCAGTAATAAGGCATCAAGCTGTCCAATCACTATTGCGATAATATCTTTTGGTGTGCTATAACCAGATTTTATGCCAAGTTTTAAGTTATCAATCTCATTATCAACATATTTACCAAGTAATGACCACCTGAGAATTGCCTCTTCCCGGGCTTTTTCTGTACCAACGGGTTGACTTTGGCAAAGGCTGGCCATTTTTACATGCCAGCCAGATAGATGACTGACCCTTGTTAATTCAGGCCTGCAAATTCTCAGATTAATGCTAGACTCAAGTATTTCTTTCAAAATGCCATAGATGTACCAGGGTTTCTCCCCAACACCATATTCTTCAGGCAATTTTTTAAACTCAGCGTATAATGAATCCTCAAAAGCATACCAGGAATTAAAACCAGAAATAGAATTGTCACTAAATCCCGAATAATTGGCATCCTCCAGGTTGTAATTAATCGCATATTCAGGGAAATATTTTATCAGTCCATTGATATAGGCATCAGCCAATTTAACAATATTATCAAGAGCGTCTTTTTTATATTCCGATTTGCCTCCGTAATTATCAGAAAAACAAGTTGATACAAAGACTAATATTGTAAATAAAAGGCATATCTTATATAGTTTCATACAGTTTTAACCTTGCATTAATAAGAATACAAATATAATTGACTCAAATTAAATAATACCAGATAATTAATTTCTGATCCAATTCTTCTTTTAATGGTATATTGTTTGTTAAAGATAGTTCAAAATGTGCTCTGGTAAAATTGAAAACAAATAAATATAAATTCAGTATTATTGATGACTGGGAATTAATTGGTAATTTAGAAAAATCATTCTTAAAAGTCGAAATTATACAATAATTTTTTACATTTATCTATTTTATTGTAGTTTTATGCGTTTCCTGCGGAATATTAATTCAGACAAAATATAATTGAAGAAATAATGGATTTTTTTCAAAATTTAAGTGTAAAAACGAAGCTATTTTCAGGAATTATCCTGATAATTTTAATCTTTCTAGTATTATTTTTCTGGCAGTTTAACAGGCTGGACCAAATAAACAAAGAGCTTTTTATTATAAAAAAAGCTGAAAACAGTATTACTGCCATAAAACAGTTATCTGAAATTAATCGGCATGAAATGGCCATAGTGCTGGAATTAATACAAAGCACTGATAATGAAAGCATTAAAAGCCTGTACGAAGAATATACCTTAACAGCACAAGATATAGGTACACTCTACGATTCACTCTTTTTCAACGTAAAATCTATCTTCCCTGATAATTCCAATGCAAGCAGGATCAGAATTGTAAATTACCTAAATGAAAATAGATCCAGCATCAATAATATACTAATTCCATACTTTGAAAATGTACATTTACTTAAAAAAGCACAACGCGAGTTTGGAGATATTTTCTTACCTGAACAATTAAAGTCTCCAGTACAAAATTCAGGTAATGAAACAGATACTGTCAACGAAGCATCTTCAGAAGAGTTGATTCAAGTGGAGGAAAGCATGGTTGCAGGAAGCAGCCGAAAAGTGCAATTATTGAAATTATTTACTTTTTACAAACAAAACCACGACCAGTTAAATAAGAAGTATGCTGATATTACCAAAGTAATGCATGAAGAATTTACTGCTGCAGAGAATAAAATTAACTACCTGACCACAAAAATTAAGTGGAACAACAGCTTATATTTCTTTATCGCACTTTTAGCTGCTGCAATTATCTTATGGCTGGTTTCCAAAACAATTGCAGAGCCGCTTACCGAACTTGAAAAGCTTGCTCTAAAACTTGCAAAAGGTGAATTGCCTGAGCATACTTTTGTTTTATCGAAAGATGAAATAGGCAAAATGGCAACAGCATTAAATGCACTTACAGACGGATTAATTAAAACATCAGAATTTGCATCAGAAATTGGTAGGGGAAATTTTGCCAGTGCATTTGAACCACTTAGTAGTAAAGACGTTTTAGGAAATTCGCTTCTTGAGATGCGTAAAAGCCTTCAGGCAGCCAATGAAGATGAAAAGAAAAGAAAAATAGAGGATCAGGAGCGAAACTGGACTACAGAGGGAATGGCAAGATTTGGTGAGATTTTACGACGCCACACAGAAAACATTGGCCTTTTATCAAAAGACATTATCCAAAACCTTGTTAAATACCTTAATGCAAATCAAGGCGGTATTTTTATTCTAAACGACTCAGATCCAGAAAATGTGTACCTTGATTTAATGTCGGCCTATGCCTACAACAGAGAAAAATTTATAAAAAAACGGATTCAGCTGGGAGAAGGTTTGGTGGGTGGTGCAGCCGTGGAAAAATATACCATCCATATGACTGAGCTTCCTGAAGAATATATTGAAATAGAATCCGGGTTAGGTGGTGCCAATCCTAATAGCCTGCTTATTATTCCATTAAAACTAGAAGATGCCGTTTTAGGTGTGATTGAAATAGCTTCATTCAATAAATTCAAGAAACATGAAATTGAGCTGGTTGAGCGAATTGGAGAAAGTATAGCCTCAACACTTTCTACTGCAAAAATTAATACAAGGACTGCTGAATTGTTAGAGCAATCAAGAATTCAGACCCAGGAAATGCAGGAGCAGGATGAAGAAATGCGACAGAACATGGAGGAGATGGTTGCAGCCCAGGAGGACTCACTTAGAAGAGAAGAGGAACTAAAAAAAGAGGTAGAAGAGCTTGAAAGTATGCGAATTAGCTTTGCTGAAAAAGACAAAAAACAGCGACAGAGGATGGATGAGCTAAATAAAGGAAATACTTCGATGACTGAAGAACTTGAATTAATATACAGTCAGCTAAACAGAGCATTCGAAGCGAATATGGATCCTGCAATTATGATTGATGAAAATCGTACGATACAATTTTTTAATTCTGCCGCAGAAGCCCTTTTTGATTATAGCAGAACAGAAGTAATAGGCCAGAGCCTCGACCTGTTAATCGACAAGGAAATTGCTACCGAACTGAATGAAAATATTTTGCTTTACTTCCAAACAGGCAGGAAAGGCTTAATTGATAAAGAAAGGCCCTTGAACGTTAAGAACAAATCAGGGGATGCAATACCAGTTACTTCAATCATGTTTGATCTTAATACCCGGGGCAAAAGAAATATTACCATGTTGTTTAAAAATCTGGGCACAATAAGGCAACTTGAAAATGAGCGGGATACGATAAGAGAGAAGTTGATGTCGAAAGAATTTGATTATTCTACCAAAATTAATTTTCTCGAAAACTTTATCAGGTCTAGTGGCCAACAAATTCCTGAAGAAACTGAGATTGAAAGTGATTTGCTTACCTGGAGCGAGAAATTTTCCATTGATCTCAACATTATTGACCAACAACATAAAAAATGGATTGAGATTATTAATATTCTCTATAAATCATACAAATTAGGAGCTAAAAAGAAGGAACTTTCCGAAAATATTTCAAAACTCCTTGATTATACCGACTATCATTTTGGGTTTGAAGAAAAATATCTCGAAGATTTTAAATGCGATAGTCTTGAAGAACATAAAATTGCCCATGCTGGTTTTATTTCGAATTTAAAAGACCATTTAGAAATGCACAATAATGACGATTCTGAAGCCGTATATATGTTAATTATCTATTTGAATAACTGGGTATTGGATCACATCCAAAATATGGATAAGAGATATGTTGAATGTTTTAAACTAAACGGGCTTCAATAAATATAACTATCAAATTTATAAAATAAAAAATCAAGGTTTTATACTTTTAAAAAGTAGCTAAACCTTGATTTATTTTAAGCCAGGCGTCTAATCAAACTTGCTTGTTCTTTTTTTTAAAGATATTCTGCACAGATACAGGAGTTTATAAAAATCGAATAACCATAAAGGTACCAGCCCAATTCGAAAGAATAAACCAGCTAATGGCAAA
>JARGGF010000345.1 GCA_029210905.1 Bacteroidales bacterium
AGTGAAGCCTTATTTCGACAAGCTCAATACAAGTATATGTTAACTAAACTTTCATATTTTTATTGAATCAACCTGGAACCTGTTTTTCCGATGGCTGATACAAATAAATGATAGTCAATGCCTTTGTCAAAATATACTTTGTCAAACGCCGCTTTTATGGCATTTGCTGTTTCAATTCCTTCGGAAAGTGCAAAAACAGAAGGACCTGAGCCCGAAATACTGCAACCCAAAGCACCCGAATCCATTGCGGCCATTTTTAAGTTATAAAAGCCGGGAATCAGTTTTGCTCTTTGAGGTTCTATAATAATATCCTGCAATGAACGTCCAATTAGCTGATAATTAGATTGATGAAGACCAGCAATTAAGCCTGCTACATTTCCCCATTGGATTACTGCATCTTTTAAAGCCACCTCTTTAGGCAACATTTCACGCGCTTCTTTTGTTTTTATTTCAATTTGAGGGTGGATTACAGTGCAGTACAGATTTTTGGGAGCCTTAATTACTATCATGTCCAGTGGGTGGTAGCCCCGGATTAGCGCAAACTCGCCAGTTATTGCAGGTGCCACATTATCAGCATGTTCTGCTCCTGATGCCAATTTTTCTCCTTGCATGGCAAAATGGATCAGTTCATGTGTACTATAGTTTCTGTTTAATAATTTACTAATTCCAAAAGCAGCGCCTGATGCACTTGCAGCACTTGAGCCAATTCCACTTCCCGGATTAATTTTTTTATTAATTTCAATCTCCAGACCAAAACTGCTATCTTCATTTTTCATCATTTCTATTGCCACAACACCGGCAACATTTTTTTCAGGATTTGTAGGTAAATTACCAAGGCCTTTTGATATTATTTTAATTCCAGGGGTAGAAGTTTTTCTAAAAATCATTTCATCGCCTATATTTTCAAGGGCAAACCCCAGAATATCAAAAGCACAGCCAACATTAGCCACAGTGGCAGGTGCAAAAACTTTTATTTCTTCGATCACAATATTTTCTTTTAGATCTTGATTTATAATTGTTTCCTGATTTAATTGCATGATTTGTTTTTTTACTTTTATTTTCTATCACTGAATAACTACTTTTACTTATTCATTTGCAATGGACATAATATCCGCAAATACCCCAGATGCAGTAACTTCGGCACCGGCACCGGCACCTTTTACAATTAAGGGCTGTTCTTTATACCTTTCAGAGTATATCATTACAATATTGTCCTTTCCATCAAGTTGATAATAAGGAGATTCCTTTCCTACAGCCAACAATCCAACACTGGCTTTTCCATCTTCAAAGATGGCCGTAAAACGAAGTTTTTTATCAGCCTCCTCAGCTTTTTTTCTTAATTGTTCAAAATGCCCTTTGTTGTTTTTAAGTGCTTCAAGAAAATCTTCGCTTTTTTCTTTTTTAAATAATTCAGCAGGGATAAAACCTTCATTTTCAATTTCATCGAATTCCAGCTTTGCACCAGATTCGCGTGCCAGTATTAGTATTTTACGCATAACATCCTTTCCGCTTAAATCTATACGTGGATCTGGTTCTGTATAGCCTTCATCCATGGCCATTTTTACAGTTTTATCAAAGCTGGTTTTATCATTAAAATTGTTGAAGATAAAATTTAAGCTTCCAGATAAAACAGCTTCAA
Source organism: Bacteroidales bacterium (assembly GCA_029210905.1). Taxonomy (GTDB): domain Bacteria; phylum Bacteroidota; class Bacteroidia; order Bacteroidales; family NBLH01; genus NBLH01. The sequence goes on from JARGGF010000345.1 coordinate 1,640, forward strand.
TTTTTGAAATTCTATCTCCGCTTTTAATCATAGACCGGATTGTTCTTATTACCGGCAGACCAGCAGCCACATTGGTTTCGTACAGAAATTTCACATTTCTCTTTGTTGCTAATTCATTAAGATATTTGTAATTGCTATATTCTGATGAAGCCGCAATTTTATTAGAAGCTACAACGGAAATGCTTGAATTTAATACTTCAGCATATATTTTTGCAATTTCCTCGTTTGCTGTATTATCTACAAATACGCTGTTTCTATAATTTAATTTTTTCATAGTGGCTATAAACTTTTTCAGATCAGTTTTTTCACCTTGTTCCATAAGTTCACCTTGCCAACTATCAAGGTATTCATGGTTGAACAGCATTTTCCTGCTATTGGCAAGTGCTGCAACCCTTATTTCCAGTTTGAATTCTTTCTTTAAATAGGCTTTTTGTTCCTCAATTTGTGCAAGTAGTTTATTCCCTACATTTCCCACTCCAATTATGAAAAGATGCATTTTCTTTACCTCTGAAAGGAAAAAACTTTCATGAAGCACGTTCAAAGCTTTTTTAACATCATCACGTTTTATCACAATTGAGATGTTTCTTTCAGTTGAACCTTGTGCTATAGCTCTCACATTAACGCCATTACTGCCCAGGGCATGAAATGTTTTTCCACTCAGACCAATTGATTCCTTCATATTGTCCCCTACTAAAGCAACAATAGAAAGTTTTTCCTCCACCTGGATTTCATCTATTTTTCCAAGTTGTAATTCCGATGCAAATTCAATATTCAGCAATTCTACAGCATTGTCTACAAAACTTTCATCAATACCTATAGTAATGGTATGTTCTGATGAAGCCTGGGTGATAAATATTACATTAATTTTATTTAGCGAAAGCGTTGAAAATAAACGGGTTGCAATGCCAGTGACCCCAATCATGCCGCCTCCGGTTAAGGTAAGCAGAGCTACTTTTTCAATGTGCGATAAACCTTTAACAGGTTTTGCTTTTGGATCAATTTCTTTACTGATAAAAGTGCCTTTTTCGTCAGGTGCAAAAGTGTTTTTTATTAAAACTGGGATCCCTTTTTTAAGTACGGGCTGAATAGTTGGTGGATATATCACCTTTGCCCCAAAATGAGAAAGCTCCATGGCTTCTTCGTAGGATAGGCGCTCCAGGGTGTAGGCACTTGAAACAATATTTGGGTCAGCAGTCATTACACCATTTACATCTGTCCAAATTTCAAGAACATCAGCATTAATTGCACTTGCAATAATGGCTGCTGTGTAATCGGAACCTCCCCGCCCTAAGGTGGTTTGTTTCTTTTTGGCAGATGAGGCTATAAAGCCGTTTACTATTACGTTTTTATTCAGGCCAATTAATTTTTCACGGATATTTAGGTAGCTTAAGTCGAAATCAACGTTTGCATTTCCATAATTTTCATCGGTAATAATAAGCTCTCTGGCATCAATATGTATAGTAGGAATTTCCCTGGAGTCAAAAGCTTCTGCAATTATTATGGCTGATAATCTTTCACCAAAACCCAGCAAATAATCACGGGTTTTTGCAGTAATTTCATTTAAAAGATAGATGCCATGACAAATTCCTTTAAATTCGGAAATCAGGTTTTTTACTTCTGTTTCAGTTTCTCTTAATTTTCCATTAGTTATTAGTTTTTGGGCGGTTTCAACATGTTTTGTCTCTAAATCGGTGATTAGTAATTCATATTTCAAATTGCGATCAAGTGCTAATTGTCCGCATTCAAGAATTGAATTTGTAACCCCACCCAGGGCAGAAACAACTGTTAATACATTGTCTTTCTGGTTTTTACCTTTAACAATATCTATAACTTTCAGAATATTTTCAGCATTAGCAACAGAGGTGCCCCCAAACTTTAATACTTTCATTGTAGCTTTTTCTTTTAGTAAAATATTATGGCTAAATCAAACTTTTTGTTTGATACAAATTTGGAAATAAATTTCCACAATGGATAATATGTTAATTAACACCCCCTACGGGGTTGTATTTGTGCAGAATGTATAGCTTGTGAAGTTTACTATGAGGACTGAATAGATGTAGCAAACAGGACTTATTTCCTGATTTGAATTTGAAAGTAATATGTGATAATTTGATTTCAATTTTATTTAAATATGCCGCTAAAATAGTCATTTTATTATTAATGCCAAATAATTTGAACGAATTTAACGATTAATATTCATGGATTTTGACCTTTTTTATTTCTTAATCTACTTATAATCAGGTAATTATTTATTGAAAGAATCAAAGTAATAATTTACTCAATGCTAAAATTGTTTTTCATATAGTTGATTAATTCGATAATATTTGCAACCTGTGTGATATTAAATTTTTTGCAAACGATATCCAAATTTCCTTTTTTCCAGTAGCCATTTGGGATTAGCGAATGATGATTTCTGGACACTACTTCTAAAATCGTCATTCCTTGTTCCTTGTTCTACATTCAAAAGCTGATTTAAGAACAAGGAATATCGATTTGCAAATGATGATTTTTGCACAGTACTTCTAAAATCTTAAATCATCATTCCTTGTTCGACATTCGATATTCCAAAATTGATTTAAGAACAAGGAATACCGATTAGCTCCGCTGAGATCGGCTTTCGCCTAAGTTAACGAATGATGATTTTTAGAAAACACTTCTGAAATCTTAAATCATTATTCCTTGTTCGACATTCGGCATTCAGAAACTGATCTATGAACAAGGAACATCATTTGCGAATGATGATTTTTTTCAGCTCCACATCTAAAATCGACATTCGTTGTTCCTTGTTCTAAATTCAAAAAAGCTGATTTAAGAACAAGGAATATCGATTAGCTCCGCTGAAATCGGCTTTCGCCTAAGTTAACGAATGATGATTTTCTTGGCAATACTTCAAAAATCTTAAATCATTGTTCCTTGTTCGACATTCAATTTAAAAGCTTCAATTCTTAACAAGATTACCTACTCTTCCAAAGCAGCCTCCAGCTCATCCGTCATTTCCAGATCATGAAATACATTTTGCACATCATCATCATCTTCAATCATCTCAATAAGTTTAAGTGCTTTTTTGGCGGTATCAACATCAACTGTTTTTCTGGCGTTTGGAATACGCTGTAATTCAGCATTTTCCACATCAATATTCATTTCTTCTAGCTTTTTTTGCATACTGCCAAAATCTTCAAGTGCTGTGGTGATTATGATATGATCCTCTGCAACTTCAATTTCTTCCAGACCTGCATCTATCAATTCCAGCTCAATTTCTTCAACATCAAAACTCCCAAAAGGAATGGTAAAAATACCTTTTCGATCAAAAAGAAAACTTAGAGAGCCATTCTTTCCTAAAATGCCTCCTCTTTTATTAAAAGCTGAACGAACATTGCTGACTGTTCTTTGATTGTTATCAGTTAAACATTCTACAAAAATGGCAACCCCACCTGGTCCGGTGCCTTCAAAGCTAACCTCAGCATAATTTTCCCCGCCACCTTCACCTTTGGTTATCGCTCTTTGAATCACATCTTTAGGCATGTTAGCACCTTTGGCATTTTGTATTGCACTTCTAAGCCTGGGGTTCATATCAGGGTCATTACCACCACCTTCTTTAACTGCAATAGTAATTTCTTTAGATATCCTTGAAAAAATTTTAGAGCGTTTTGCATCTATTGCCCCTTTTTTCCTTTTAATTGTTGACCATTTACTATGTCCTGACATGCTTTGCTTTTTTTGTTAAGTTATTCCTGTATTTTATCCTTATTGCTTAAATCATCAAATAGGAAGAAATTAGAAATTAGTCATTAGAAATTATCTAATATCTAATTTCTAGTTACTTCATGCAAATTTGCGAAAAAAATGGAATAATACATTACAATAATCCTCATTTCTGCCTAAAACCTTTAATTAAAGACGAACTGGTCTTTTTTTATTGCAGATATTCATTTATTTTTGCACCCTCATTAGTGATTTCATCACGATCAAAAAAAAGTATAAACTTCAAAAAGTTTTTGCTTTTGCAGATATAAATTGGCAATTTAACAGAAGGTAGTATGATAAATATAAGAGCAGAAAGATTGGAGCATGCTAAACCATTTGATAAGGAACAATATAGAAAAGGGCATTCTAAATTATATATAGAAACCTACGGCTGCCAGATGAATTTTTCTGACAGTGAGATCATTGCATCCCTGATGCAGGACGACGGCTTCGAGATTTGTG
>JARGGF010000346.1 GCA_029210905.1 Bacteroidales bacterium
TTCTCAGCAATTAGAGCCATAGCACCTGAATGATAAACATTGATGTTTTTTAGTTCAAGGTTTTTTGATTTATAAATTCTGAATCCAGGATAATTCCTGTTTTGACCATGAGGTCCTTTGTCAACATAGATAGCTCCTACCGGTGGTACCTTGGCGGCATGCACATTTGAAAACCTGACAATATTATTTTCGAGCGCTTTGGCTTTTAAGAAATGCCCATTAAAGTTATGCTCATATTTCGAGGTAAAGTATTCGGGAGATTTTCTTGTTGAATTGTAAACAATATTTTCACCTAACCCAATTTCCCAGTCATAACCCTTATAAAACAGGATGTCATCTTTTATTCTATAGGAGTTGTCGCTATGAACTTTTAAGTCGAAGCTTTTTTCCTGTTCATTGTTATCAACAACTATCCCTTCAAAATCAAATGGGAAATCATATTCAATATTTATGTTTTCAATCGTAACATTTTCCGAATTTTCAATCAGGAAAGGAATGACACTTCCATGAAACATAAATGTTGCTCCATTTCCATTTATTTTAACATTTTGCCTGTTTTCAATTGCAAAAATAATCTTTCGTAAGCCATTGTCATTATTAGAAACTTTAACATATTTTTCATAGGCAGTTTCCGGGTAAAAATGATATATTCCCGGCTTAAACTCAATATTAAAGTCAAATTTATTATGGCTGTTTGTAATCTCATATATTTTAGTCGTAAAATCTTCATCAGCCTTTGATGGTTCAATCAAATAACTTCTTGAATTATTTGATTGAAACGCACATCCATTAAATAAAACTGATAAAACTAGTAGGGCGAAGTATATTTTATTTGTTCTTCTCATTATTTTTTTCATTAGTATAATTAATAGCTAATGCCTGACAAATTTTTTGCATAAAACGCTATTGTCAGCCTTGATTTTCAGAAAATATGTTCCTATTGCAAATTCAGATATATCTACGTTAACCTGGTTGCTGCCAGAAAGTTTCTGGTAAACAAGCTGCTGATTAACATTATATATTTGAATCTCCTTTTTCCCGGCTGGTAATTCATCCAACACAATATGATCGCTGCTTGGACAGGGGTATATCAAAAAGTCTCTTTTTTCATAGTTATTGAACCCAACATTATAGTCAAAAACTATAGTTACGTTACCTGATTCTACAATAGCCCCGTCTGTATCTGTGAATATTGCGTTTATGGTAAAACTCCCTTTTTCTGAGGGCTGCCAGTTGAATTGATATGGAAAGGAGTTATCGGAGCCTATAAGTACACCATCAGCATAAAATTCAGCCTTTGCAATTGCAGCTTTTACATTATTTACGCTCGCTGTAATTTCAACCCATTCAGTTGATATTGTACTACCATCAATTGGCAGGTTTATTTGTGCAGATGCCGGTGAAGTGTTGTCCGGATCAATAAATGTAATTGTTTGGGTGCGAAAATATCGGGTGCTATTGGCAAATTCTGCGAAGTAGATCTTTGCAATTTGTCCGGCTTCAGTATCAGTTTCACCAATTATTGTTGGATACCATACTTTGCCATTGGTAGGATCGATTGTTCGAAGGATGATAGCTTGTGGAGTTTCCCAGTTTACACCATCGGCACTTGCAGAAATATAGATAACAGGTGGCGACCAACCATGCCATACCATTACCCATTTATCCAGGTATGTATTCCAATGTACAGAAGGATTCCCTCCTGATGCCGATGACAGACCAGGTAATTTTGTATGCTGCCCTCCAAGTCCATCTTCAGTGAATGCACCGTTATAATATTTCTTCCAGGTTCCAGGAGCTCCTTTAGGATCAGTAGAAATAGCCATTAAAATCCAATTTTCCTGATAATAACACATCCATCGGTTGTTGATGTGATCCCAAACCACACAGCAATCTCCTGATCCTCCCCATGTTGGTGTTGCAGGTTTTGCAGTGGGGCTGGTAATAATCTGGCTTCCAGTGCTCCATGTTTTCCCTTCATCAGTTGAGTAAGTTACCCCAAGCGATTTCCAGGCAATATCATTACTGGTATGAGGATACCAATGATCTTCTGCATGGAAAAAGCCAATTAGCTCATCACCCTGCTCCCGAAATACTGACATTAACCAGGAGCCTCCATTATCATAGGTGTTGTAATTGCACCTACTTCCAAATACTGCATTTGTTGGATCCAGTGTAATCTGATCCTCCACGAACTGGGATTTACCAATTGATCGATGTGATTCGAACTCGGCCCAAAACATAATATACTCAAGATCATCAGGTATGACACTTATGTGACCGTCTGGGTAATATGCAAAATGGGGATAATTTACAGGATTGTTTACATTTTCTGGCTCAGATAACTGAACTTGTAATTGTCCGTAAATTGCTGTAATCTGCGAAAAAAGTAAAAATATTAATGTAGGGTAAACTTTCATAATTAAAGATATTAAATCTGGAAATAAGAAAGGGGGTAGCCCCCTTTCTTATAGTCTTTATTCTGAGCTGTAACCAGGGTTTTGTTTTAAATCCCCATTACTAACCTGAATCTCCTTAGCTGGTATTGGAAATAAAGTATGATGGTCCTTAATGTTAGCTGCAGCTGTTGGGTTACCAGTAGCACAAGCTCGCACTACTTCAACCAGTTTACCAAAGCGGTTTAAGTCATGCCAGCGGTGTCCTTCAAAACATAATTCCCACTTTCTTTCATCAAGCAGTGCTTGCTCAGTGATGCTGGTAAAATCTACAGCAGGTGCAGCAGTATGTTGATCCAGACCATAACCTCTTCTTCTAACTCTGTTAATAGCTTCCAATGCGTTTGCATCGCTGAATGATGCTGGTGATCCTGCTTCTCTCCACAGTGCCTCAGCATAAGTCAATAATACATCTGCGAATCTGGTCAAAGGATGATTATATGGTGATTGCCACTCCCTTCCATAGTCACGTTGATTTGGATCTGGATTGTGTCTCCATTTCCATGCCCACCATACTCCATCGGTTCTTGGCACAATTGTTCCCTGAGCATCACCAATTCCGTAATCTACTGCATTTCGGGCTTTTCTAATATCACCTGGCTGATAGGATTCAGCCAGTTCTGGCATTGCCCTGGTGATTAGATATGCCAATGTGTTTTCCCAGGGACCTGGTACACCCGACCAAGTAGCAACTTCACCACCTTCATTATCCGTACCAATATATTCAGCACTAAAGATATATTCTATACCATGTTCGTTATCCAAATGAAAAATGTCACCATAAATCGGCTCCAAATCGTAGGGGCCATTATTAACAACTTCACTAGCATACTGCACTGCCATTGCAGCAGCAGCAGGATCGTTCAGGGGTTCACCTGCCATTTGTAAATATGCTTTTGCCAAAAATGATTTCGCTGCATATTTTGTAGCCCTGCCAGGAGTGTTTACTATCGGAAGGTATTCATCAGCTGTCCTAAAATCACTAATGATCCTGTCATACGTTTCGGCTAAAGTTGATCGTATATTTCTAAACTCATTCAGGTTAGTTTCCTCTGTTATAATAGGAACCCCACCGTAAAACCTTACCAATTGGAAATAATAGAAAGCCCTTAAAAAGTGGGCTTCACCCAACATCCTGTCTTTAGTAGAGGCAGACATTTCCACTTCGGTCGATTTAAGAGCTCCTATAATAGTATTACATCTTGATATACCTCTGTATTGCATTACATAAACATAATATGGAACACTTGCAAATGCTGTATAAGTGTATTGACTTAATATTTCAATCTCATTATCCCAAAACCCATCAACAACATACATTTCATCCGTTCCCACAATTCCCATATTCAACAGGCCTTTGAAGTAAGTTCCATAAGCCCTGCCATCTTCATGAACAGCAATGGCGTCATAGCAGCCCACAAGTGCCAAACCAAAATCTTCTTCAGTGTTAAAAAAGTTACTCATCTCCAAATTACTTTTTGGAGAGATATCTAATTGTTCCTTACAGGCAGTAAATAATAAAACTGCCAGTAATATAAATGCTATATTTTTCATATTATTTTTCATTATTTTTTAAAATTGAATATTCAAGCCAAGCAAAAATGTTTTTGCACGTGGAAAAGCACCGTAATCAAATCCCTGAATAAATGAAGCACCACCCTGGTTTGATGTTACCTCAGGATCATATCCGGAATACTTGGTGAACAAAGCCAGGTTATTGGCAGCCAAATATACTTTCACACTTTGTGCCTTAATTTTACTTGTCAGACTTGTAGGCAAGTTGTATCCTAACCTAAGTGTTTGTAACCTAAGGAAGGAACCATCTTCGATGAGAAGCTCTGAAGGCACAGAACTGGTCATTCTTGAATATTGCGTACTGCTAGGGTTATTCACATAGCTATCCAGCCATTCTGTAGTTTGGTTGCCAGCAGCAGTAAAGGCAGATATCCGTGTTTTTGTAGCATTGAATATATCATTTCCGTAAGAAAAATTAAAAACTACATCTAATTCAACTCCTTTGAATGAGAAATTATTACTAAATGATCCGTAAAAATCTGGCAGGGCGTTTCCAATAACAGTTCTATCATAAGCATCAATGAAACCATCAGGTGTTCCATCAGGGCCACTAATGTCCTTATATTTTACATCTCCTGGCAGTTCGCCTGCACCCTCACTAGGAACTGCTGGCAATAAATCTCCATTCACATCATAATCTGCTGCAGTATATATACCTTCTACCTTATAACCGAAATAATCATTAATTGAACCTCCAACCTGGAGGATTACCTCATCTTTAACCTTTGTGTCAAAATTTACATCAATGTAAATTGGTTCACCATCGCGTCCCAAAGCCAGAATTTCATTTTTGCTGCTTGTAATGTTAAGAGATGTATTCCATTTGAAACCAATATCTGTAGTTAAGCCATAATTAATAGCTAACTCATATCCTGAATTTTTAAGCTCACCAACATTGAACCAACCAAACTCAAAACCTGTTGAAATGGATACCGGAGTATAAAGTAAAAGGTCTTTTGTATTGGTAACATAGTAATCTGCTACGATATTGAGTTTATTTCCAAAGAAACCAAGATCAATACCGGCATTTAATTGCTGACTGGTCTCCCAGTTAAGATTTTTATTTTCGAGAGTGCTTGCACTTACTCCGGTATAATACTGCCCGTCAAAGGTATAATCAGAAATTTCACCATCAAGCAAAGCTCCCTGGATAGGGATGTTTTGATTCCCGGTTTGGCCCCAACTAGTTCTAAATTTTAAGTTAGAAATTAAATCTACGCTTTCAAGGAAGGCTTCATTTTTTGCGTTCCAGGCCAGGGCACCTGAGTAAAAACTACCCCATTTATTTTCAAGGAATATTGAAGAGGCATCACGCCTGTATGAAACAGTAAGTAAATAACGATCGTCATAAGAATAATTGGCCCTTGCCAGGTATGAAGCCAGGAACCTCTCATAAGCATTCGAACTAACTTGAAATTGTGCACCTAATCCGAGTGAATTATAGCCTAAAAGCTCGTTTTCAAAATCATAAGCATAAGCCGAAGCATATTCCGATGTATTTTTTTGAACCGACCAACCTGTAACTAAGTTTACTTTGTGGGCATCAAAACTTTTATTTAAGGTAAAATAGTTTTCACTTATCAAGCTTAATTCATTTCTGGCTGTCTGCCAGGCCCTTCCGTTGTCAAGAGCTCCACCGGGAGAATTCTTAGAATAAAATTGTTTTCCCTTAAGGTTGTAAAAATCAGCTCCAAATGTGGATCTAAATTCCAACCAATCCAAGATTTGTACATTAAAACGGAACTTCCTTTTTACCAGGTATATAAATTTTCCATGTAGTTATTGATAATAGCGGGGTTTGTGGCTTTTGTCT
>JARGGF010000347.1 GCA_029210905.1 Bacteroidales bacterium
ATTTATTTTATCAGCAGTAAACTCAATCAAACTTCAGAAAAACCTGAAAGATCATATTCTTGCAAAGCTGGGTAAAATTTAATTTGCCAACTCAAAATAAATTTGCCGTAAATCTTCAATTGCTCTAAATACTCTTTGCTTAACAGAATTTTCATTAATATTCAGAATATCAGCTATTTCTCGATACTTAAGACCATGGAAACGACTTAGAATTAAAGCTTCACGTTTTTCAAAATCCAGTTTTCTTAGTGATAGCCTTAGCGTCTGAATACCTTCCTTCTTTTCAATTGTAAAATTCGCGTCAGCCTGTGTCTCCTTTTGCTTAGATTCCAATACTTCATCCGAAACCAGGATATTTCTTTTTTTTCTGAATGTATCTGCTATCAGATTGTGTGCAATGCCGAACATCCAGGTTGTAAATTTGCCTTCGCCCCTGTATTGTTTTCGATATTTCAGCATGCGATAAAAAACTGTTTGCACCAAATCCTCACTTTGCTCTCTGTTTTCAATTATTCTGAAAATATAGGCAAACAATGGTTTTTTATAACGCTCATACAGTACAGCCATTTTGTCAACGTCGCCAAATTTGACTTTTTGCATAATGCTTTTATCAGATAGTTCTTCCAAATCTCTGGGTTTAATCATTCGACTCAAGTAATAAGACTTTGATGCTTGAAAATAGTTACTGAAATCAGAAATTTTATTTACACCTTTACCAAAAAGTAAGTCAATTTGTATAAATCATTTTTAAAATAGTACTTAATATTCGTCTATGCAAAATACAATTAAAATCTTTATTGTCAGTATGATGATGTTGTCATCCAGCATGCTTTTTTCCCAGGAAAAAGGGAAATCTGAAATTTTTGAAAATGCACAACTTATCGATGCAACAAATGCTGCATCATTTACCAGTTTTGAAAATACACCGGAATCAGTTGTCAGCTATTTTTATGCTTCAAAAATAAGAAATGATGAAAAGTGGAAAGAAGTAATTCTTTCTGAAAGGAACAGAACTCCAACATTAAAAATGAAACTTGATGATTATGAAAAATGGAAGTTTTCAAAATTTAAACTGATTTCAAAAGAAAAATCAGCTGGAACGGGTTTATGGATAACCATTTTTATGGAGATAGAAATTAATGGTGAAAAAGAGGAAGAAACAGACCAGGTTACTGTTCAACTTATAAATGATAAATGGATAATTGTAAGTGTTCCTAACTAATAATTAAGCAGTTCAGACCTTCATTCTACTTAGCAGAATCTCCTGGGTACGGAGGATCATCACAGCTTTTTTCCCTACTTCAAGGCCAAGCTCATTTAAAAGTCTGGTTAATACAATGGCAGTTACCGGGAAACCTTTGTAATTTAGTTTTACCTCGCTAAGTATTTGTCCATTTGTGATGTCTATCACTTCGACGATAACTTTATTTTGTCTTTTTACAAGTTTGTCGCGATAGCATTTGAGCGAAATTTCAGTTTCTTTAAACAGCATATTTACAGGATTTCCTGCCAAAATATAGGAATCAGTCGCTTCAGAATTGATAATTAAGGAACTGAACTGGTCGTCATCAATACAAATATCAACCAATGAGATTCCTTTCGTTGATTCAACTTTGTATATTTTACCAGGTAATGTGTTCATATTCAAATTTAGTTCATTTCATAGCCATAAGCCCTAAGTATTGAAACAGCTTTTTTACTGCTTAAAAATTCCACATATTTTTTAGCACTTTCTTTTTGATTTGTTGATGATTTAAGTGCAACAACATATTGCATGACAGGAGAATACAAATCAGGATTAAGCTCTTTCCAACGACCGATATTTTTTAATTGAGACGTTAAAACTGCTGATTTGCTGGTGATTCCAACATCGCAAGCATTATTGATAATATACTGATTTAATTGTGAAACATTCTCGGCAAATATCAATTTTGGTTTTATTTCATCATAGAGATGCAGCCTTTTTAATACTTCTTCTGCTGCTATTCCGTATGGTGCATTTTGTGGATTGGCTATAGCAATTTTTTGTAGCTTATCATTTTTCAACATTTCGAGTGTTGAATCAATTGTAATATCCTTGTTAGTCCATATAACTAACACACCTTTACAAAAAAGAAGTGGCTCATCCAGTGTATATCCTTCCTGAAACAAGGTTTGTGGATATTTAAAACTTGCTGATAAAAAAACATCGTAAGGAGCTCCATTTTTAATTTGAGCTGTAAGTTTACCCGAGCTGGCGGTAATCATTTCAACCTTTATTCCGGTTTCCTTCTCAAATGCCAGGTTTAGCTCTTCCATTGCAAATCTAAGATTAGCTGCGGTGGCCACCATTAATGAATTGGTATTTGGGTTGGAATTACAAGATAATAATGTAATAATTAATGCAAAAGCACTAATTTTTAATGATTTATCCAATTCTAATTTATTAATGTTTATTGCTAAATTATCGATTTGGAGCTTAATGCCCAAACATAGTAATAACTTGCTACTACACCAGCACTGTTTTAGTTCCTTTCTTTGCCATAAAAATGATTAGTCCACCGGTAAAGAACATTAACAAGCTATAGATTGCCGGAGCAATTGCAAAGGCACTATTTTGCAATAAAACAACTGCAATTGAAATAGCTAGAGTCCCATTTTGGATTCCGGATTCTATTGAGATTGATATGGCCTGTTTATTGATTAACCTGAATAACTTTGATGAATAATAACCCACAAACATAGTAGCAACATTAAGCACTAATGCAGCCAGACCTGCCTGTTTGAAATAAGGGATGAGGTTCTGCTTTTCTTTAATTACAATTCCAATGATTATTATTGCCAACAATATTCCGGAAGCTTTTCTTACCGGATTTGCCATCTTTTTAGCAAAATCTTCTTTATACCTCCTCAAAATCATTCCAATACCTATAGGTATAACAATAATAACAAAAATCTGCATAATACTCTGGGCAATATTAAGTTGAATAATTTGCCCTTCAGCTAAAAAATAAACCAACGCAAAATTTACTATAAAAGGGATACTTATGATTGTAACAAGGCTGCTTATTGCTGTAAGACTTACCGATAAAGCCAGGTCTCCTTTTGCCAGGTGGGCAATAAGATTAGAAGTTGGTCCTCCCGGGCAGGCAGCTAAAATCATAATACCAATAGCTATATCCGGACTTAATGAAAATAGCACACAAACTGCGAAACCAATTAAGGGAAGTATTATCAATTGATTAGTTAAGCCAAGCAATATTGCTTTTGGGTAAACTACTATTCTTTTAAAATCTTCAGCAACTAATGACAGACCCATGCCTAACATAATAACGATTAAACCTATTGCTAATACAATTGTTGAAATTTGATCCATTTTATAAGGTTTTAGATAACAGAATATTGAGCTAATATAGTAATATATTTCTCTTATCAAAGACCATTATTTACAATGCGAGTTCATACAATTTAAGTTTTCTATTAGAGCCTATATTTCAGGTTAATTTTAGTTTATTGTAAATCTTTATTTTTTAATGAAGTTCTCCAAAATATTCACATAAATCAGTCTATTTTTCTCTCCAATCATCCACTGGAGTGGGTTTATTTTGTAAAACACCTTCAATTCGTTGCATCACTTCTGTGCTCAATTTACCTACAGCATCAAGGGATTTCATATTTTCAACAACCTGTTCAGCTTTTGAGGCACCTGTAATTACTGTACTTACATTAGGGTTTTTTAAGCACCATGCCAGTGCCAGTTGAGGCATTGATATTTCAAGTTCTTTAGCAATTACTCCCAGATTTTTTGCTTTTACAAAGGCATCGGTTTTACCATATCTGTCTAACAACCAGCCATATTTATCCATGGATAAGCGACTGTCTTTTGGAATCCCATTGTCATATTTACCGCTGAGAATCCCACTTGCCAATGGACTCCAAATAGTTGTTCCGAATTTATAATCCTGAAATACTGATAGATACTCCTTCTCCATCCTTTCGCGATGAAGCATATTATATTGGGGTTGTTCCATTACTGGTGGAATTAAGTGCTCCCTTCTGGCAATCTCATAAGCTTCGCGAATTTGCTCAGCACTCCATTCGCTGGTTCCCCAATAAAAAGCCATACCTGCATTAACAACATAATTCATTGCACGGACTGTTTCTTCAATAGGGGTGTGTAAATCAGGTCTGTGGCAAAAGATTAAATCAACGTATTTGGTCTGCAACCGCTCTAGGGCAGCTAATGTTCCTTCAATGATGTGCTTTCGCGATAATCCTTTATCATTGGGCCCGTTGCCGCCCCAAAATATTTTTGTGGAAAGGACCAAATCAGAACGCTTCCATCCGGCTTTTTTTATTACTTTGCCCATTACAATTTCTGCTTCTCCTTCGGCATAGGCTTCTGCGTTATCGAAAAAGTTGACACCATTTTCATAAGCAGCTGCCATAATTTTGTATGATGCTTCAACATCAATCTGTTCGCCCATAGTAACCCAGGCACCTAGTGATAGGGCAGAGACCTTTAATCCTGTATTTCCTAAAAATCTATATTCCATAATATTTGGTTTTATTTTTATTAGTTTTTAAACAGAAACCAAAGGTACATATTATTTCAAAATTGTCGGAGCTTCAATGCTCTTTTAGTATGCTGGCTGATTCAACTTCTAAATGCGACTGCCCGGCTATTAAGCCCTAAGGCAACCGCATTTAAAATTTGAATTTGTCAAGAATTATTTCAAAACGCAACTCAATATTTAAGATTTTGATATTCAACAGGTATATTAATGATAAAGAGCTATTGTCCGCAGATGACGCAAATTATCGCAGATAATTTTTTAATCTGCGTCCATCTGCATAATCTGTGGATAAAAAATCTTTATAATATTGAGTAATTGTAGTTGATTAATCAGTACTCCATACTATTACATTTTTTCGCAGATAAAACTTTTAAATGCAATCGCCCTGTACTTAGCCCTTATGCAATTGTCAGTTTAAAAAAAATAGGTAGTTTTGCCTTCTATTTATCAGTTAAACAATGTCATTAATATTAAATATAGAATCGGCTACCGAAATCTGCTCAATATCAATTGCAAGCAATGGAGAATTAATTGCTCTTAAAGAAACTACTGAAAGTCAGCAACATGCTAAACTTTTAACAGTTTTTATTGATGAGCTTTTCAAAGAAAATTCCATCTCAATAAAAGAGCTGGATGCTGTTGCAGTGAGCAAAGGGCCTGGTTCCTACACAGGCTTGCGTATTGGTGTTTCAGCTGCGAAAGGAATAGCTTATGCAGGCGGACTTCCATTGATAGCCATCAGTACATTACAAGCTTTGGCTTTGGGAGTTTCAAAAAATCAGGAATTTGAAAAAAATACCTGGTTTTGCCCAATGATTGATGCCCGCAGAATGGAAGTTTATACTGCCTTTTATGATAGTGAAAACAAAATCCAAAAAGAGATATCAGCCGACATTATTGACGGAAATTCCTATCAGGATATTCTTAGAGATCGAAAAATAATATTTTTTGGAAATGGAGCAGAAAAATGTATGGCAAGCATACAATCGCCTAATGCTCATTTTATTAAGGAGATTAGATGTAGTTCAACACAGATGGTTGAACTCTCTTATAAGGCATTTAGTAATAAAGATTTTGTAGATGTTGCCTATTTTGAGCCTTTTTACTTAAAAGACTTTATTGCTACTATTCCCAGGAAGAATATTTTTTAATTTTACATTTTTTTTTCTAATTCTTTGAATTTTTTATAGCTTTTTGAATTAATAAATCAAATTCAGGCCTGGTTCTTAATTGTTCAAAATAGCCAATTTTTTGCAATTTGTCAGCATCAGAATAACCAAAATGTACT
>JARGGF010000348.1 GCA_029210905.1 Bacteroidales bacterium
TTTTGATATAATTCCTTCAGCTAAAGATTCGGCTTATACTTTGGACTGGATAAATAAGATTGTTGACGAATTTAAAACTACCGAAGACAATAAACAGTTTATCAGTTTTAACTCAGATGAGGCCTTTGACCCAACACACTTTAAAAAAGGCGAAATATCCAATGCCGAATTGGATAGCTTTTTGTTTTCAGCAGAGAAAGGCGATATTTATGGGCCATATTTAGAAAGTGGTGCCTACAAACTGGCCAAATTAGTTGAAACCAAAAATTTACCCGATTCCATTGAGGCAAAACACATATTAATTGCAATTGACGGAAAATCAATTCCTGATAAAACAAAAGCTAAAATAGTAGCAGATAGTTTAAAAACTGCCATTGAAAATGGAAGTGATTTTGCAGCTGTAGCAAAAGAATACTCGGCTGATAAAAACACCATGGAAGAAGGTGGTGAACTTGGCTGGTTAACTGAAGGTCAAAATGTAGAAAGAATGCCACTAGTGCCTTTCGATGAATTGGTAGATAAAAGCATTAATGAAATTGTTTTAGTTGAAGAAAGTTATGGGTATCATTTGTTGGTAAAAACTAATCAGGACGAGATAAGCAACAAAGTGCAGGTGGCTATTTTAGAGAGAAAAGTTGTTCCAAGTACAGAAACCTATCAGAAAGTATATGCCCAGGCCAGTAAGTTTGCTGGTGAAAATCGTAATGCAAAGAAATTTAATGAAACAGTTGCTAAAGAATCTTTAGTAAAAAGAGTAGCCCCGGGACTTACCGAAAATGGAACTTCTATACCAGGGCTTGAATCTCCAAGACAATTGATCCGTTGGGCTTATAACGCTAAAAAAGGTGATGTTTCTGAGGTTTTTGAATTAGGAAAACGTTATGTTGTGGGTACTCTTACTGATATTAAAAAAGAAGGTATTGCGCCACTTGAGCAGGTTGAAAATAACATTAGACTTTCTGTTTTGAAAGAAAAAAAGGGAGAACTTCTGCTTAAGCAAATGAAGGAAGCTATGACAGCTGATTTGCCATCTTTGGCACAGAAATTAAATACAGAAGTAAAGGAAGCCAAAAACATTAGCTTTACTGCATTTCAGATTCCAGGAATGGGTTATGAACCTGCTGTAATTGCAACTGCTGTAACCGCTGAAAAAGGAAAAATTTCTAGTCCCATAAAAGGCGAGAATGGTGTTTATGCCCTTAATGTTAAAATAATTACTCCTTCAATGAGCACTGAGAATGTCGATTTAAATATTGACCGTACAAGAATGCTTCAGGGTTTGCAAGGAAGAATTTATCCAAACCCAAATTTTGGCGGTTCGGGTGAAGTAATAAGGGCTTTAAAAGAGTCAGCAGAAATTAAAGATGAAAGGTCTAAATTCTATTAAGAAATAGAGATTATCTTATAAATATTGAGAGCTGCCCCAGGGTGGCTCTTTTTATTTTTCTATACCCCGGATTGTTAAATTCCGTAAAATATTACAACACAAGAGCTTCAAATAAAACTTCAACAGGATGTATAGCAGTTCGTCCGGTTCCATCCTTTATCTGGTGACGGCAACTGGTGCCCGGGGCCACAATAATTGTGTCAGAATCAGCAGCTCTCACTGCAGGAAATAAAATCATTTCCCCTACCTGCATCGATAATTCATAATGCTCCTTTTCATATCCAAATGCGCCAGCCATACCGCAACAGCCAGATGGAATTTCCTCGACCTGATAATTTTCAGGGAATGAAAGTATTTGTTTGGTTGCTCCAGTTGAAGTTAAGGCCTTTTGATAACAGTGCCCATGAACCTTTATGAGCTTTTTCTCATTAGTAAATGCAGATTTTGGGATATTCCCCTTTTCCATTTCGCTGGCAAGGAATTCATCAATCATTAAACATTTTTTTGCAAGTGTGCCCGCTTTTTTATAATAAGGATGTCCAGAATTAATTTCGCTACCAAAAAAATCAGGATATTCATCTCTAAAAGTTAATATGGCCGAAGGTTCAATGCCTAATAGCGGAGTTTTGTCAGTTATAATATCATGGAGTAAGTCAATGTTTTTTATGGCTATACTCTTTGCTTTTTTGACCATCCCTTTCGACAGAAAAGTACGACCACTAATAACATGCTTTGGAACCATCACTTCGTAACCTAATTTATTTAGCAAGCGAATTGCTTTTATGCCTATTTCCACATCATTAAAGTTGGTGAATTCATCGCTAAACAAATATACTTTACCTTTAGGATTGGATATTATGTTCTCATTCTGCTCATTAACATATTTTTTCACCCATCTTTTCAAAGTTGTTTTACTTAATATAGGAAACTTTCGTTTTGGGCTAAATCCCATCACTGAATTAAAAGTCCCAGATAAAGCCTTACTTGAAACAAAAAGATTGTATAATCCACTAAAGGGCATTGCTAATTGATTAATTTTGGAAATATTAGCAATCAATCGACTCCGCAATGGAACTCCTTTTTTCGCATAATAATGTTGTAAAAATTCAGCTTTTAGCTTCGTCATATCCACACTTGACGGACACTCAGATTTACAGGCTTTGCACGAAAGGCATAAATCTAAAATATCATAAGCATCTTTGTTCTCAAATGGGTTGTCCTGATTGCTATTCAAAACCTCCCGAAGTGTATTTGCACGTGCACGGGTAGTATTTCTTTCATCGCGGGTAGCCTGGTATGAAGGGCACATGGTACCACCAATCAAATGACTTTTTCGGCAATCGCCTGAACCATTGCAGTTTTCAGCAGCCCGAACATAACCCAATGTTTTAGAAAAATCAAAAATAGTTTCAACTTCCCTTGTTTTTTTTCCAGGCTCAAAGCGTAATGAAGTGTTCATTTTTGGCGTATCCACAATTTTATTGGGATTAAAAATATGAAATGGGTCCCAACATTCTTTAATTGATTTACAAAGCTGATAGTTATGCTCACCAAGCATCAATGGAATAAATTCACCGCGCAGACGACCATCACCATGCTCTCCACTAAGAGAGCCATTATATTTTTTAACTAATTTGGCTGTTTCCAATGCAATGGTGTAATAGAGGTCTACACCTTCTCTCGTTTTTAAATCGAGCAAGGGTCTTAAATGCAATTCGCCACTTCCGATGTGTGCATAGAAAACACAATCAAGGTTGTATTTATTTAATAAACTTTTAAACTCCTTTATATATTCTGGTAAATCTTCTACTTTAACCGCTGTATCTTCAATAAATCCAATAGGTTTAGAATCACCGGGCATGTTGGTCAAAACTCCTAAACCAGCCTTCCGCAGGGTCCATATTTTTTTTATCTCTCCACCAAAAATCACAGGGAAATGATATCCTAACCCGCTATTCCTCATTTCAGCCTCCAGATTTTTGGCAATCTCAATAATTTCTTCTTTGTTCTCTCTGGCAAATTCAATTACCAAAATGGCCGAAGGGTTTCCTTCTATAAAAAATCGATTTGCTTTTTGAGATAAATTATCCTTTGTAAGTTCCAGGATTTTATTGTCGATTAATTCCACAGCACCAGGATGATATTTTAGCGCAATTAAATTTGCATGCAGAGCATCTTCAAGTGATTGAAAATGAGCAGCTATTACAGCTTTTTCTTTGGGTGGTAAAGGCACCAGGTTTAACTTAATTTCAGTAATAAAGGCAAGTGTACCTTCAGAACCAGCAATTAATTTTGAAAAATTAAATTTCTCCTTGGAATCAGAAAAAGGCTCAGTTTCCAATAATAAATCAAGGGCATAGCCAGTATTTCTTCTTTTTATCGCCTTATCAGGATATTCTTTTCTAATGGATGACTGATTTTCACTATTTTGAAGAATCGTTTTTATATTATTATAAATTTTACCTTCTTGATTTTCAAGTGTACATTTTTGGTCAAATTCAGCTGCGTTTATTTCACCAAAAATAGCTTCGGATCCGTCTGAAAGAAGTGTACTTACTTCCAGGGTATGATCACGAGTGCTTCCGTAAATAATTGAATGTGAGCCACATGAGTTGTTTCCAAGCATCCCTCCCATCATACAACGATTTGATGTTGAGGTTTCCGGACCAAAAAATAATCCATGTGGTTCAAGAAACTGATTCAGTTCATCGAGAACAACTCCTGGTTGTACTTTTACCCAATGTTCGTCAACATTTAGCTCAACAATTTGGGTAAAATATTTTGAAATATCAACCACAACGCCCTCTCCCACTACCTGACCAGATAATGAAGTTCCGGCAGCACGGGGAATAAGTGGAATTTTATTTTGGTTGGCAAAGGCAATTAGCGTCTTCAAATCCTCATTGTCTTTCGGAATGGCAACAGCAACTGGTATTTGACGATAACTAGATGCATCAGTAGCATATATATTTTTTTGCAATTCGGTGGTATAAAATTCACCTTTAAGCTTTGTTTTTAATTCTTGAAATTTATCCATGATTTTTGCGCTCCTATTCTTATTACAAGGAATTGATTGTTATTATTGGCGAAAATAATACTTTTTTAGAGATAAAAAGATCCTGAATTTGTTCAAAATGGGAAAGTTTGTTAGTTTACTTTCCAGACAGAATATTCCATGAATGGTGAATAAAAACATTCATTTCTCATATAAGGCTATCTTGTAGTTATTTGCAAGTTAAAAAATAATAAAATTTAGTTTTCCCCTCTGTCTCATGATCATAGATGCTCTAGACTGAAAAAAGAATTATGTACCTACTGAAAAAAAACTATATAGAGATCAGCGCAAAAAGGAAGGTGCTGTTTTTAGATATTTATTGATGAGATAAGAAAGTCCCTCGTTTTTGGAATAGTTATCTGCATAAAAAAAATAAAGACATATTTTTTGGTAAATTTGCATATAAAAAAGCAGATATATCCAGCATCAATAAAAAGAAAAAACACATGTTGATGAATAGTGATACTTTGATGAAAAAGAAACTTTTTAAGTAACAATCATAAATAGGTGCAGATAATTATATTCATGCAATATTTTAGGTTGACGTCTTTTCAACAAAATATTCCTTGAAAAATTCGTACAATATTAAGAACGAAAAATATATCTGTAAGCGGCTAATTGTTATTTCACCAGTGTTTTATATTTATTTCATTTATTAAGAAAATGAAATAAAATTCGAACTAAATACACCTTATTTTACTACTTTTAATAAAGAAAAATAAAATCTATGGGGAAAAAACAATTATTTCATATTCTGATAATATTCTTCCTCCTTCTGCGATGCAGTACACTACCAATAATTGCACAAAGTTCTGATATTCGTATCATTGATGCTGCTAAATCAAACAATTTAGCTCTTGTTAAGCAGCTAATTAGTAATGGATCTGATGTCAATGTTCAGGATGAAAATGGTGCAACGGTTTTAATGTGGGCGGTATACAGTGGCAATTTGGAAATGGTAAAATATCTTGTTAGCAAAAATGCCGATTGCAATAAAAAAGGTCTGCTTTATCTTGATAATAAAGGAAATAAATATTATGGGAGTCTGTTGAGCATTGCTGTGGCAATTAACAAATTGTCCATATTGAAATTTCTAATAGAGCAATGTAAAATTGATGTTGATGATAAAGAATATAATCCCCTTACAAAAAAATCTGATGGATGGACTGCCTTACAGTGGTCCGTATATGGGGGTTTGAGAGATATAGAAAAATATTTGATAGAAAAAGGTGCAAATGAAGAACTTTGTTTTGAGCAAAAAGCATTTCAATATTATGAAAATAACGAATATGCTAATGCATCTCTTTATTTTGAAAAAGCAATACCAATAATAGAAAAAGAATCAGGAAAAAATGAAAAATTTGCAAAAGCCTTATTATACGCAGCAATATGTTTTAATCAA
>JARGGF010000349.1 GCA_029210905.1 Bacteroidales bacterium
AGATACAAATGTTATAACCTATGATAATATAAAACAAGCTTCAAAACTTCTTTCGGAATTAAATATAAAATGTTCAATAACTGAAAAAAAATATTAATCAACCAACTACTGCCACTAATGTTCAAAAAACATAAGTGGCTCAGTGGTTTACGGAACATTTTCACATTTAATCCGCTCCGCCAAATCTGCGATTTGACGGGTTGGTTTAAAATACTAAATTTGTGTCAAATCGCAAATTTGGCTCAGTGTAAATTGACAGGTAAGTACTTCGAAATCACTTACGTTTCTTATACTAGGCGTTGGCAGCCATATTAAGGAACCTCATACAAGTGTTAGAAACTGTTTAGTAGGATTTTATAAAGATTAAAGAAAGATTTTTTGTTGGATTAAACGGAAGGATATATTTTTGCACCTCTAAAATTTTATACAAAATAATGAAAACCGTATTAAAATTTGTAATTAAAGGTTAATTAACCATAGCAGACCACAGGTTAATGATTTTTTTCGGAAATAATTTTCTGAATGGTTTTGTATTGCTTTAAAATTAAAAAAACCAATGTTTATCTTATTAAGAAAATCGTTGGTTTCATTTTCAAATTACAAATTTTTAATCATGAGTTTAAAAAACAAAAATCTATCTATAGGTTATGTATTAGCTTTTTTTATGTTTCTAACATTTTTGAACAGTGCATACTTTTTCTTATCAATAGCAAAATTTGGATTGGTGGAATGGTTAGCTTTTAATGCCTGTTCTGTTTCCATCATCGTATATCTGATTTGCTTCATTTGCTTTCGGATAACAAAAAAGGATTTCTTTCTTGCAATTGCATTAGTTCCACTATATTACTACGGCACAATGGGCTTATTTGTAATGCCATGGAATGTCACAAATATGTTTTCACAGATTACTCACATTATCATTACACTAAATGTAATTTGGATATTATTTGTGTTCTTGAAAGAATTCAAATTTGAATCTCTTGGTAAAGGCTTACTTATTGGAGTTCTTATATTTGTGCCTTTGTTTGCGATAATCCAAAGTTATTCGCAATTACACATGGTAGAGTTTATGCAATTACTTCAAAAATCTCATTAATTAATCAACAATATCAATTCTCCTCTCGATTTGAGGGGAGAATTGTATTGAAAATTTTGTAGAACCTAAAAAGAATAATAATGTTTGATATAAGAAAAATACAGGAGCAAGTAATCTTTGATGTTGTAAAAGATGAGAGCAATGTAACAATTGCTCAAAATATAGTAAACGGAGAATTTGAAGACAATCCAACTTGGGTTAAAAACACCATGAAAAGATTGGAAGACAATTTCGACCAACTAACAGTAAAAAAAATTAGGATGAAATGTCAATGTGGTTATGCCATGGACGAAAAACTCGCTCTTGTAAAAGAACTTATGGCAACATCGAATAATTTGGAAGAATTTGCAAATAATGAAAAAGCAAGAAATGCTGGTCTATCATATGATGAGCATATTCTTTATTTGCAGTTTCCATTTTGCCCTTGCCCTATGCTAGCCGAAGTTGATAAGTTAGATAGTAACACATGGTGTCAATGTACAACAGGATACAGCAAAGTGCTTTTTGAGAAAGCTTTTGGTTGTGAAGTCAATGTTGAACTTTTAAAAAGTGTAAAAATGGGTGATAATATTTGTTTAATGAAAATTATGCCATTAGGGAAAATTTCTTTTGATTAAGAAATGCGGCTGCCAACACTTAAGCATCGTTTTTGACTATCGCCGCACGGAAGCTAAAACAGAAGAGAGCTGTTAACTGCGATAGTCAAATATCCCGACAAAAAAATCCCCGATGAATCGGGGCAGGCAAGGACAGGTTGTGCTTTATGTTGAACTGAACCGGGCGTAAAGCTATGCTGCCATATATAAATATGTAAACTATTTCCGGGGTTTCCACTGGTACCATTATTCCCCCTAAACATCTGCAGATGCCCGGGTTTATCCCCAGTTTTTGAAAGATAACCTCCAGGTGCACTGGAAGTTAGAATTTTATATCAGCAATACCAATTACATTAACAATAAAGTAAGTTTTTCATGAATTTTATTCTGTAAGTATTAAAGTGTGATATGCGCAGCATTATAAGGAGCTACTAATAATATAGTAGTTCAAATCCGCTTCGATAGGCTCCAACTTCATTCACATAATCTAATAATTTATTATAAAATGGATGCTGACCAATGGTAGCACTGTCTCCAAAAATGACCAGCTTTTTCCTGGCGCGGGTCATGGCAACATTCATACGGCGGGTATCTGACAGGAATCCAATTTCGCCATTCTCATTACTTCTGACAAGGCTAATGTAGATAATATCCCTTTCCTGTCCTTGAAAAGAGTCAACAGTATTGATGGCCATTTTGCCTTTGATCTCATCTGTAAACATATCGTCGTTGGAAATAGCTTCCTGAAGCAAGGTAGTTTGTGCTTTATAGGGGGAAATTATACCAATGTCGTTAACAAAATTTAATGAGCTGTTGTATTTTATAGCTGACAGGTACTGACTCAAATGTTTAAGAACCAGCTGTGCTTCCTCCGGATTAAAAGAACTTAGTGTTTCTGCATCTACCTGCTCAAAAAAACCAGTGCCAGCAGTGTCGATAAATTCAAGTGGCAGATCATCATGAAATATTTTCCAATTTTTCACTTTTGTATTGGCAATTAACTGATTGTTATAAAAATAATTGCTCGAAAAATTCATTATCGTTTCGTGCATCCGGTATTGCTCACGTAGCATTACATCAGCACTTTTGCGCTCAATGGCCTTTTCAAACAAGGTGACTTCCAGGCCCAGCTTCGCAGCTTCATAAGATTTAATGGTGGGTGGTAGCTGATGGTGATCTCCTGCAAAAATTACTCTTTCCGATTTTAGGATTGGAATCCATGTTGCAGGTTCAAGCGCCTGAGCTGCCTCATCAATAAAAACAGTTTTAAATTTCAACCCCCTTAACAACTGATTATTGGCACCAACCAGAGTTGAGGCAATTACCTGTGATTTTGAGAGAATATCGCTGCTGAT
Source organism: Bacteroidales bacterium (assembly GCA_029210905.1). Taxonomy (GTDB): domain Bacteria; phylum Bacteroidota; class Bacteroidia; order Bacteroidales; family NBLH01; genus NBLH01. Next base: position 3,048 of record JARGGF010000349.1, read on the forward strand.
ATAAAAAGCCAAATGATCACCTTCTTCTTTTAATTTTTTTGCTTCGGAAAATAATAAATTTCGTTGCTGTCTTTCAGCCGGACCAAAGTTGCGTTTATACTTACGGGCCAGCTTTCGGTAATCTTCTTCCTGTTTTCGGATGAATTTTAAATCCTTATATGATTCATGCCTGGCTACTCGTGCATCAAGCGTGGAACTTAATATTTTTTCAGTAACTCTTGCCGGATGACCAATCCGCAATACATTGACCTCTTTTTCGCTTAATTTCTCAACCAATAAATCAACTGCTGCATTGCTGGGGGCGCAAACTAAAATTTGCGATTCACTCTTTAAAACCTCCAAAATTGCATGCACCAAAGTAGTGGTTTTTCCGGTACCGGGCGGGCCATGTACAATGGCAAGATCCTTGGCTTGTAAAACCATATTAAGTGCCTGATTTTGACTCTCATTAAGTTCTTGTACTTTTATGGGTGATTTTACATCAAAAGTTGCATCAGAGGAGCCAAGCAGTACCTGGATTAAGTAATTAATTCGTTCATTGTCAGTATCCCTTAAATAGCGAAGCGTTTTATCCATCTCAAGATAAGAATTTTCATCAAAAAGCAGCTGGATGCCCAGCTTCCCATCATGCATCCAATCAGGAAAATCATTGCTGTTTAAGGTAATCATCATTTCGTGCTCACGAACATAATTGACTACTGCATTTACTGATTCGCTTTCTTCATCATTTCGGCCTGCATTCGAAAAAAGGCTGACCAGCTTGCCCGATTGAAACATATGCGAATCCTTATGTTCATTTGACCTGGATACTTTTACAAGCAATCGTTCTCCTGTGTCAAAATGAGATTTTTCGAGCATTACAGGATACCAACACACCCCTGATTTTCGACGTTCAATCAGAGAAGTGTTTGTCATTTTGCTTTTATATTGAGCCAGATCAGCAGCCTTTTCAAGCTTCATAAGGTCAATGAGATATTTGAATTTGTTTTTTATCTCCTTTTTATCCATTCCAAAATATTTGAACTGCAAAAGTAATTAATTTGAACCTTGAATTTCTTTGCATTCTATTTTCATTTAATTTTTTGTTTAATTATAAATAAAATGCTATCTTTAATTAAGGCAACCTTGCACTATTCTGAAAGCAGAATTCAAAACAAATATTTACAAGTTTAAGCTCAACAATTGAATGCCTTAGAAATTATAAATCAAGTATCTATCAACAAGGTAATTATCACCCGGGGACATTGAAAGTATTTAATTGAAATAGCTTAACAACTTAAAAAATTAATTTTGAAAAAAGTAAAAACTGTATGAACTATAGTTTGGAAGAAATAATTGATATACCCTTATTGCAGGGATTACAGGACAAATTGAATCTAATTTATTCATTTCCTTCTGCTATTATTGATATTAACGGAAAAATTCTTACAGCAGTTGCCTGGCAGGATATCTGCACCAAATTTCACAGAGTCCACCCTGAATGTGAAAAAGAATGTATTAAAAGCGATCAGTATATTTTAGCACATCTGGATAAAGCAAGCCCTGCTATTAGCTATCAATGCCCACATGGGCTTGTTGACAATGCAGCGCCCATCATCATTAACGGACAACATCTGGGCAACTTTTTTACGGGTCAGTTTTTTCTCGAACAACCGGATGTTGAATTCTTTAAAGAGCAAGCAAAAAAATATGGCTTTGATGAAGGGGAATACCTAAAAGCTTTAAAAAAAGTGCCTGTCTGGTCAAAAGAAAAGCTCAATCTTTACCTTGATTTTATTAAAGAATTTGTTGAAATTATTGCTGGCACAGGCTTAAACAATTTAAAAGAAATTGAATTAAACAAGGAGCTTAAAGAGACTTTAGCACGAAATCAAAGCATACTGAAAACTGCCATGGATGGCTTTTTGTTGGTTGATAAAAATGGTTATTTGCTGGAAGTGAACAATAGCTATTGCAGAATGAGTGGCTATACAGAACAGGAACTGTTAAAAATGCACATTTCAGATATAGAAGCCCTTGAAAATAAGCAAAATATACAAGACCGGATTCAAAAAATAGCTCTAAAGGGACAGGATCGTTTCCAGTCAAAGCATCGCTGCAAAGATGGGAGTATTTTTGATGTTGAAATCAGCATACAATACATGACTGCATTTGAAGGAAAATTAGTGGTTTTTATACGAGACATTACTGAAAGTAAACAATCAGAAAAAAAGTTAAAAGATAGTGAAACACGGCTGAAATTAGCCACAAAAGCCGGGAAAATAGGCATCTGGGACTGGGATATTATCAACAACAACTTGGTCTGGGATGATAGCATGTATAATTTATATGGCTTAAGCAGGGAAAATTTTTCAGGAGCTTATGAAGTATGGAAGAGCAGCCTGCACCCAGAAGATGCCGTTTTTATCGAAAATGAAATTCAGGATGCAATAAATGGAGCTAAAGAATATGCTGCTGAATTTCGGATAATTCGTCCGGATGGAAAGATACGATATATTGAGGCTGCCTCACAAACCTATAGGGATAAGAACGGAAAAGCAGTGCGAATGGTTGGGACTAATATAGACATTACTGAAAAAAAGCGGTCTGAGAATTTATTAAAAGAAAAAAATACCGAAATTGAAGCTCAAAATGAAAGATTTAAAAAAATAAATGAAGAGCTGTTATTAGCCAAAAAGCAAGCAGAAGAGAATGAACGCAGGCTTCAAAGCATATTTTTTGTGGCACCATCTGGCATTGGGTTGGTTAAAGAAAGGGTGATTATGGAAGTTAACCCTA
>JARGGF010000034.1 GCA_029210905.1 Bacteroidales bacterium
ATCGATTCCTAAAAAACCATTTAAGAGCAAATCAATACGATTCGCTACAAATTATAGAGCTACTTGGACAACCTTCCAAAGTTGAAAAAAATAATGGGCAAACTGTATTAATTTATGATTGTTATGTAAATTATGAAGTTGCAGGCTTTTGGAACTGGAAGGAACGCTTATCTCTTTATTTAGATAATAAAAATCGACTTGCTGAGCTAAAGAGTAGTGATTAATAAAATAAATTTTTTTCTGCATTCAAAGGAAAAAGGATTAATCTATTTTCCTTTGAATGCTCAAGATGTTCAAAATGAGGATTATTCTCGGGAAGTGAATTATATTCCTAAATACATAATCCTCAATATATGCAGCGTTTTTAAATTATTTGCCCTATAACAACTCATACCACCACAACCCAAATCATCGGCAAAAATGAAAATGATGTTGGGTAAATTCTTTTCAGTTTTTTAGTAATTGAACATGCACAATTAATAATTAACAATTTCAGCAAAAGTGGAAGCAACATATTCATATCCAATAATTTATGAATAAAATTTCATGACACAAAATACAGAATATAAATTTAGTAAATAAATATCGGCAAAAATTGAACTTAATTACATACTATAATTTATTGGAAAACCCTGACATAATCTATTTCCATAGTTGCAGGAAAAATAGTATTATCAATACCTTTTTTTCCACCCCAGCCACCTCCAACAGCAATGTTCATTAGCAAATAAAACTGTTGGTCAAAAGGCCATTCTCCAAAACTTTTATGAGAGTTTTTAAAAGTCAGGCATCTGTTATTATCAATATAAAAATCAATTTTATCTTGCTGCCAGTCAATACTATATATATGAAAATCATTATAAACATCTGACATTTTTATTCCTTTAGATACCTGTGTTCCTATCATATGATTGAAACTTTTGGTGTGAACGGTCTGAAACAAAAAATCGAGTAAATAACCAACATGTTCCATAATGTCAATTTCGCCACTTGCAAGCCAGCCTCCGTACTTATTATCTGTTGGTAACATCCAAATAGCAGGCCATAGGCCTCGACCTTTTGGTAATCTGGCACGTATTTCAATTTTGCCATATTTCCAGTTTCCTTTATTTTTACTTATTAAGCGGGTTGATGTATATTCTTTATTTTCCAGTTGCTGTTTTCGGGCAGTAATAAATAAACAACCATTTACCACACTTACATTCTGCGTATCAGCCATTGTATAATATTGAAGTTCATTATTGCCCCAGCCATGTCCTCCAACCTGATAGCTCCATTTTGTACTATCGGGTAATCCTTTGTAGTTAAACTCATCACACCAAACCAATTCTTTTGTTGCTAATTTCTTAGTCGGAAACCAATTTTTTAAAGCTATTTCGGGTTCATTTGTGGTAATGAAGTCGATATTATGCGCAATTAAATAATCTGCAACCAAAGAATCGTCAACTGTCCAGGCATTTACTTTAATACCATAGTAATGAGCTGTACTAATCCAGTCGCAATTTCGCTGAAATACGCTGTAATGATAATCAGCCCCAATATTACCATCAGTCTTTAATTGAACAGGATCTACATCTCCCCCCAGATACATGGTTGCAGTTGAAGGATCGATTTCAAGAATTTGTTTAAGAATTGAGTAATCAAAACTAATATAAACGATCCAGGCCTGAGCTTTTGATTCGCGTACTATCTTCATCACATTTCTGGCCAAAAGTCGTGATCTTTCGTCGCTTATTACCGACTTTTTCAGTTCACATACAAGTCGAGTTTTTTCTTGCTGCATCCCGGTTTTCAGAAAATCTTTAAGTGTTGGCAATGGTTCTCCATTTTTTAAAGCAACCTTTTTTAAATCTTTATAATTTGCTTTTTCAATTGTAATTCCATTAATTTCCGGATCGTGGTTCACTACAACAACCTCATCAGCAGTCAGATGAACATCGAATTCAGAACCTTCACAACCCAAATTAATTGCATTTTTAAGTGATGCAATAGAATTCTGAGGTGTATTGGTGTTTTTCCAGGCACCACGATGAGCAATTATACCATTATTTTCAAATTTATCCTTTATTAACAAAAAGGATTGCTCAAAAATTTCGCCTTTAGTTGCAATTAGTTGTAAAGAAACACTAATACGATCATTATTTTGAAAATATATTATTCCATTATCATTTAGATACAGTTCATTATTGCTCAGAGAGAATAAATTTGAATTCTTTCCTACTATCTTTAAAGTTTCATTAGTACTAATACCAATTATACTGCAAACTGGGTTTTGAACTGAAACGGTTTTGAAAGAGTAATTGCTCAAACTTAAATTGCCATCAGTATCAACCTGAGCGTTTAGTGGAAATAAATTGTAAATAATCAAAATGAGTATAAATGTTGAATATTGAAATCGTTTTTTCATTTAGCTATAAGTTTTTTAGTTGGATTTTATGAAATAAACAAAATCAAATCTCCGGCTTAAGTATCTTTTTTACAGATAATTAAATATGCCAGAGATTTGAAACATTAATGAAGGTTTATGAAAAAAATTATTAAAAAGGAACAATTAAAATTCTTTTAAATATAGTTTGCTACCCGATACAAAAAGGGCAACAAACTATAATTCTCAAACACCTTGTTATTGAAGTAACCACATTATTTTATTTATTTCATCGTAGCCATCATATTGTCGATTTAAAGCTTCTATATAATTTTCCTGGTTATAGGTGTTTTCTCCTTCGGGATACAACCATCTCATAGGAACAGCACTTAAGCTGTTAGCATTTAGACTTGTTGCAGGATCAACAGGAAAATCAGGATAATTATTACGTCTGTACTCAAAAAAACTTGAATGTGCATCCTGCATAAAATTAATTATATAGCGTTGCATCCAAATTTGTTCAAGCTGTTCTTGAGTTGTTGCTTTAAAGGCAGCTTCCCCGGTAAAATAACCATCAATGTAAGCCTGGTCAATTGCCATTCCATGTGCATAAGATGCATCTTGTGTAACAAACTCAGCAAGAGCAGACTGGACTCCTTGTTCATAATAAGTCTGGGCGGAACCACCTATCCAACCTAGAATACTTGCCTCTGCAAGAATCAATTGCTGCTCACCATAAGTGATCAGCATTCTAGGCTCAGGGTTATCAAGTATTCTGTAACGGCTATTGATAAGTGAATAAACGCCTGCTGAATGATTTGCATTCATTACATCATAATTTTCATCAACATCAACACCTACATAAGCACCAGGTTCTGATTCAGTTAAACCATTAGTTATTTGTTCAACAGAAGGGTCTGAAAAATAATACATTCGTCTATCATTCAGATTTTTCAAATTATCAATAAGTAATGAACTGATTACTGTTTTACTTGTAAATAAATCATTGGTGGCAGTCAAAGGATGTCTGTTGGTTGAAGAGTAAATCAGTCCGTAAAAACCTGTTGATGGTTCAAGAATATGTCCATCAGACACAATTTGAGCAAAACGGTTTGAGATTTCTAAACTTGTAACACTGGTTTTTTCACTTAGGGTCATCAATACTTTTAGCGCAAAAGAATTAACTGCCCTGCGCCATTTAGCAGGGTCACCTCCATATGGAGTTGGGTCACCATCAAATACTTGTCCATCGGCTTCGTCCAAAGCAAAATAATCAGCAGCTTCACTCAATTCATTCAAAATACCAACAAAAACTTCTTCCTGTAAATCATATTTTGGTTTATATACACCTTCTCCTCCTAAGTTAGCCTCGCTATAAGGTATATCTCCAACTTTCATTGTAATATTATAAAATAAATATGCCCGTGCAAACTTAGCCACACCTTTGTATGAATTTTCTGCAAGAAGACCGTCAGCATATTCTATCATTTTTTCCGCATTTGGAAGCATTGTCATACCACCAAAACCTGTATGATTTAGTTTGTAATATTGCTCATCCATTTGCCCCTCATTTGCATAGCCAATATACTTTGCTACAGCACTTTCTGTTATTAATGCTTTCGCCTCAGAATTAAATTTAGTAACATCTAATATTACTTTTGTACACAACATGGATGCACTTACATCCGATGTTTGATCCTGATTGGTATTTATATCCTCAAATTTACTGCATCCTGAAAGTTGCAAAAAGATGAGAATACCTATTATTACTATATATCTATTAATATTTCTCATTATTTTAAGTTTTATCTTGTTATAAATTTTACTTAATCCTTACTTTTGTATCTTTACTTTAATTGTATTTACCAAATTAGTTAGAATACAAGTTTTACACTAAAACCAAGATATCGTATTGATGGATCGCTAAAATTTTCATATCCTCCATCCGGATCTGAATATTTAAACTCTTTAGCCCACATAAAAACATTCTGGCCAACCAAAGAAAATGAACCTTCCTGAGCCCGAAATTTTGAACAAATAATTTTAGGCAGCTGATAAGTAAGAGATAATTCCCTAAGTTTAAGGAAAGTAGCATCGTAAATATCAAGCGGCGATGCAGCTCCACCCCATGCATAACCCTTATGCAGATCATTGACGTAGGTCTGATAGGTTACTGCCACCTCGTTTGGAGCATATTCTCTGGTATCAGTAAGAATATTTCCATAAGTATCATAAGTTGCTTCTCCTGATACAACATATACTCCCTGACCTACATAATTTGCTGTACTAGTTGTTGCATCCAGATATCGTTCAGGAACAACTGATTCAGGATGATTACCGGATTTCCACATATAAGCTTCAGTCATTGTAGCTACCAAACCCCCAACACGACCATCCATGGCTATGTTTAATGTAAAATCTTTATATCTTAAAGATGTGCTTACACCCCATATCCACTTAGGATCAGCGTAACCATAGCGTGAATTATAGGCTGAAAAAAGTGGTCGTCCATTATTATGAATAATATTTCCCTCAGGATCCCTTTGAAAATCTCTAAGAATAAGATGGTCAGTTCTTTCACCAACTTCCACCCAAGGTAGATCTGCTGAGAATTCATCGTCCAGTTTGGTGTAATATTCTGCATATTTAGACCAGTTGACCGAAACATCCCATTGCCAGTCAGTGGTTTTAACCGGACTGCCACCTATTGTAAGTTCAACTCCTTTGCGAGTCGTTTCAGCTCCTGTATTAATGTAATTATACAAAAAACCCGAAGCATTACTAACCGGAGCTTGTAAAGGGGTATCATAAACTCTTCTACTATAAAAAGCAAAATCCATCGAAGCCCTATTATTAAAAACATTAATTGCCGTACCAACTTCAAAAGTAGCATGAACCTCGGGTCTTACATCTGAAGATAAAATTTTGGTAGGATAGGAAGCTGAGGTTAAGTTTCCCCAGGCATTTGTTGTAGTGGTATAAACTGCATTAACAGCATATTGTCCAGGAGGTCTTTTAGACATGGTCCATGAACTACGTAATTTCCATAACGAAAGCCAGTCCATTTTTGGCAATAATTCAGAAGCAATAAAACTTGTAGCAACTGATGGGTACAAGTAGGCATGCGTGGTTTGTAATGTTGAAGAACTATACAAGAAAGAGTGCCAGTCATTTCTTAAAGTACCTTCTACAAACAACAAACTTTTCCATGATAAAGCCAAACGACCATACAAACTATTTACCTGCTGTTTAATCCTTACGGACAAGACCCTTGCATTTTCTATAGAATTTGCCAGTGAATAAAAGCCCGGAAGATTTAGACCTCCAATTGTTCTACCTTCCAGTCCATTGTCTTCCTTGTAATATATTGACCCACCAGCAAATGCATCAATACCTAATCCACCAAATTGTTTCTTAAAGAACAATAAAAAGTCGTTGTTTAAACTATATCCTCTACCAACACCAACATCATATTGCCCCCTCATTGATTCGCCCCATAAGTATGTTCCACCTTCTATTACCCTACCATCACCAGCACCTTGATAAGAACCTTTCGAAATGGTAATAGCCTGATTGTCGCTATAGTAATCAAAACCTGAACGAATTGTTGCTTTGAGCCAGGTAGTAAAATCATAGTTTAATGCCAACGTTCCGTTAAAAACGTCTCTATTTTTACTATGTGTTCTTTCATATCTGTCGAAATAAGGATTGTTGGCTCCTGAAGTAAAACTGGAGTTTTGCTTTTCATTAGGAACAATCCAATAATCTTTATACTGGGTAACATCCCAATCAGGTGATCCCCAGATGAGAAGACTATACATTGGATCATATTCCTTATAATTATTAAAGCCCAAATTTGGAGAATTCTGCTTATTGTACATCATTGTGGTAGACAAGGTAAATCTTTCTATTTTTATATCTCCACCCAAGCTGTATGTAATTTTATCATACATTGAATTAGGATATTGTCCTTTATTTTTAACCCAGGATGCTGATGTACGAATACTTCCATTTTCGCCCTGCTGTGTTATATTAATATTATTATTAATTATATAACCTGGTTCCAGATAATTTTTAAAATTATCCTTTCCAATTGGCAGAAAAGGCATCGTTTGATAGGATTTTGATACAGGATCCCACTGCTCAACGTCCTGACCTTCCATCGGTGGACCCCACGCCCCCTGAGCTGCGCCATTATATCTGTTTGTACTTGTATTAACAGTCCGTCCATAGGTTGATTGCATTTCATGTATGGCTAAAAACCCAGCGTTGAACATTGTGCTGCTATTTACTGAAACAGTTATTCCTTTGTTTCTGGACCCTTTTTTGGTGGTTATCATAATAGCACCAGTTGATCCCCTGTAACCATAAAGCGCCGATGCAGTTGCACCTTTTAGTATGCTTATTTCCTCAATATCATCTTGCGGAATATCACGCATACTCATATTAGCATAGGGTACACCGTCAATTACGAGAAGAGGTTTTTCACCTCTGATAAAAACTTCTGATTCCAGTCCAAATTCTGTGGTATTTTTGATTAGCAGGCCAGCAACCTTACCAGTGAGTGATGTAGTAACATCTACACCTTTCACCGTAGATAAAGTATTTCCATCAACTTTTTGAACGGCGTACCCTAATGCTTTTTCATTTCGTTTAATACCAAGGGCAGTTACAATAACCTCATCAAGTCCCCTGGCCTCTTCAGCAAGCTTTATGTCCAATTTGGTTTGTCCATTAAGTGCAATTGATTTGGAAGTATATCCAATATACGAAAAGATAAGTGTAGCATTGGCGTCAGGAACTTCTATGGAAAATTCTCCGTTCAGGTCAGTAATAGTTCCATCGGTGGTCCCCTGGATGACAATATTTACACCGGGAAGTGGCTGATTATCTACACTATCTGTTACTGAACCTGTTACAACATTTTGCCGAATTTTGTTTGAAGCAAGTACGTTTAAAGACTCAAGATAGGTTTTGTTAGTTAGAATAATTTGCCTGTCGATAACTTTATAAACCACATCGGTTTTATTGAAAAGCAACTTTAGGATTTCGTCTATTCTCTCATTCCTAACCCTGATAGTAACATTTCGATCAACATCAACAATTTTACTATTGAAGAGGAAAAAGAATTCGCTTTTTTCTTCAATCTTTTTTAGAACATCCTTGATGGGCAAATCTTTAATATTTAGATTCAACCTGGTTGTTTGGGAATACCCAATCTCGGCTTTTAATGATCCGAGGGAAAGAAGCACAATGAAAATGGTTAGTTTCATAGTTAGCAAGATTTTCCTTAGATGATCATTTTTTGACCACCATTTTGTAAGACATAGTTTTTTTTCCATAACTTTGTAATGATTTTAGTTAATTGCTAAATTCTACGGAATTTCTTTCCACAAAAAAGAAACCCGATTATAAGCCGGAGATGATATTGTCAGTATCGCCTCCGGTATTTTTTTTCATTTCTTTTTCATCAACAATACTTTTTGTTTTGAGAATTCTCCATTTGTCAGTGATTTTCGCTCCAGAATTGTATAGTCAATTGGAGCCGATATTTTCAATAAATACAATACTTCTGCAAGTGTTTCATTTGAAAAAGTAGCAGTGTATATGTAATTTTTAATTTCGGGATCAACAATAGAAATTTCAACATTAAACCACCGGCTCAACCTCTTAACTACCTCATTCATTGAATCATCTCTGAATACAAGGTTTCCATTCCGCCATGCTACATATTTATCAACTTCAACCCTCTCTGAGTAGATCTTATGAGTTTTCAATGAATACACGGCTCTCTGCCCTGGCTCGATATAACCGTATTGCTTAATTTTATTATTGCATTGGGTGAAAAATTTAACTTTACCAGTAACAAGTACCACTTCCGAAGTTGTATCATTGTCATAACACGCAACATTGAATGATGTTCCCAGCACCTCAACATTCAATTCATTTGCATTTACTAAAAATGGCTGTTTTGTATTTTTAACGACTTCAAAGAAGGCCTCTCCTGTCAGCTTTACTTCACGGTTATTGCCTGTAAACCTATTTGGGAACTGGATTGTTGAACCTGAATTTAACCATACCTTTGTTCCATCACTAAGTGTTAAATGAGATACAGCACCTTCTTTAGAAGTGACAGTCTCAAAAACCGGTTCTATTTCAGCCAGATCTATTAAGGAAAAATTTTGCACAGTTATATAAGCAGAGTATAATATTAATGGAATAATTAATATTGCTGCAATTTTTTGTAAAGACCTAATCCAATGGATCTTATCATGACTTTCAAGACGATTATTTACCGTTTTTAAGGCCTCAAATGAATTAAAATTCTCCATTTCATGTAAAAGTGGTATCGCTTCCCATCCCAATCTAATTTCCTGGAATAACTTTTCGTTTTCACTTGATTCCCTTCGCCAATCATCAATTTCAATACATTCACTTTCGGTTAATTCTACCGATAAATAACTAATTACCTTAGTTTCTATTTCAATATTACTTTCTTTCATTCAAAAAAATTATAAATACGGCAATGTTATCTTGCCCAACTAATGGTAAGACGACAATTGTTGAAACAACACATATTAAAAAAATGATTTATTTATTTTAGTAGCCAAAGAATCAACCAAAGTGGCATAAATTCAGCTAGTTCTGCTCTTAAAACTTTAAGGGCATTACTAATTTGTAATTCAACTGTACGTTTGGAAATTCCCAATTTATCTGATATCTCTTGATTGGTAAGGCCTTTCAATCGGCTAATCTCAAATATTTCACGGCTACGTGGAGGTAATTTTTCCATAGCAGTTAGTATCGCATGTCTCAATTCAGCTTCAGCAAAATATAGATCAACAGACAATTCGCTATCGCTGGAACCAAACAAAATTGACTTACGATATTTTTCACTTACTTTCCTATGCTTTATTCTGTCGAGGCATCGGTTTTTCACTGAAGTGAAAAGATAGGATTTTATAGAAATGTTAATCTGAAGATCCTTCCCTTTCACCCATAAATGCACAAAAAAATCCTGCACAAGATCTTCGACAGCGTCTTTGTCGTCAAGAAACTGCATACAAAAAGCGCAAAGTCCAGAATAGTAGTAATTAAAAATATAATCGAAAACTATCTTGTCCCTACGTTTGAGTCCGTCTATAAGTAATTTTTCATTCAAACCAAACAATTTTGAATTGTTGGAAATAATTATGACAAGCTTATTTCATTATAGCTGTTTAGCAAACTTCGATTAGAAAAGTCGCCTTATAGTGTCTTAAACAAAATGATTTAAATTCTTCTGTGCATGTCAAAAGTACAAAAATGGAGATAATAACAGAATTTTCCTGTTTTTTTTTGTCAAAAAATTTAAAGCAAATAATTTAATAAGATGCATTACATACCAAATCTATCATAGAAGTACTAATTGGTACATTTTTTTTGAAAAAAGTGAAGTATTATATTTTTATAAAAATCCATGCTTAACCAATTCCACATAACATCGGCCTTGAGGATACCTTAATCCACAGCATGCCTAAAATAATTCAGATCCTAGATGAAGTGTTTATACTTTTTCTTTATTAAAAGGCCTATTTAATCCTCCACCCAAACTGAAACCCCGGCTGGTTTCAATTCATTATTGCCTATTACAAAGTCTGTATCTTCAGGTAAATTAAGTTGATAATTGGACGAAGAATAATTAACTGCTACCATAAATCCATCCTTCCAATATACCAGGATTCCTTGGGGATAATTCTCTGTTTCAACACTTTGTTCGGAATAAACATTTTTTAATATGTCTTTTTCCAGCTTACCATCATTGGTATCAACTCCGATGTACCACACTTTTCCTTTACCAATATTATTTTGAACACAGCATGCAGTACCTTTATAAAACTGATCAGCATATTTTGCTAATATTTTGGTGTTCTTCTCTGGATTCATCAATTCGCCCCAGTTGTTCCAATCATAGTTCTTCCCATTCATTTCAATTTGTGCAGATTTTGATGACGGCATCATATCAAAACTGTTAATTTCAGCTCCAATTAAGCCATTCATTATCCCTGAAATATTGCTTTCCCACAAGTGGGCATTTTTATCTTTTGCTCCCGTTCTACAGGATATAATTAAATTCCCTCCATTATAAACATATTCAGTCCATTTTTCGACCAGAGCAGAATCAACCATTTGATAAGCAGGCACTAATATAAAATTGTATTTGCTAAAATCGCCCCTTTCGTTAATAAAATCGACAGGAGCACCCAATGAGTTCAAAATCCGGTGGTATTTATGCATGTGTTCCCAGGTATTCCATTTATAGGTCTGCTTCTGGTTTTCCAGGTTCCAGAAGTTGTCATAGGACCACATGATTGCAGCTTTCCTTTTTTGAAGAATTTCAGGCATTTTATTTTTAAGATTTGAATACTTGCGTAAAGACTTTATTTCTTTAATTACCTGAACATACTCTTTTCCTCCCAGTGACAGACTAATTCCATCAGTTTGAACAATTCCTGAATGAAACTGCTCAGCACCATACAATATTTGTCGATAACGATAAGTGCAGGCAAAAGAGCTGCCTCCGGCAAAACAGTGCCACAACCACATACGTACCGTCCCAGGCAATAATAAAGAGTTGCAGCTGCCCCAGTTTACCTGACCAGGTTGTAGTTCCATTACTCCTGTTATTCCATTTAATGACCTGAAATAATCGTTTGCAAATAAAAGAACATTTTCATCACCTAAGCGAAAACCAAGATCTCCCTCATTATTGCTTCCATAATTTGGATAAGCTGTAAAAGAAGAAAAATCAAGCGATTTTGTCCTACCTGGGTCAGCCTGATTCCCTTTGGCAACATAATTAGTCGTGAGAAATTGCTCTTTTCTGATATATTTTCTTAATTCACCGGCCTGCATGTCTAAAAACATCGCCTGTTTATCTGCCGAAAATCTTTTAAAATCAAGTAATGCAATAGGGTTTGTGCCCCACCAGCCCACCGAGGTGGCATTGATAATTTTAATTTGATCAAAACTCTGATATACCTGACTCCAGAATTGTGTGCCCCATGCCCTGTTTAAGTTTTCGATAGTTTTATATTTATGTATCAACCAACTTCTAAATGCATTTTGTGCTGAAGGGCTAAAATCTTCTTTAGCTTCCGGCTCATTATCAATTTGCCAGCCTATTACTGTTTCATTTTCCCCATAATGTCTGGCAAGTTCTTCAACAATTTTTCCGGAATATTTTATAACTTTTTCATTAGATAAAGACATATTTGCTCTTGTGCCATGTTCTTTTCTTTGGTAGTCAGAGCCCATCATATAAATTTCAGGATGTTTTATTCCTAACCAAACAGGTGGGCAAGCCGTGGGAGTGCATAAAAGAACTTTCAACTTATATTTCTTAGCCAGATTAACTACTTTATCAAGCCATGAAAAATCATAAACACCTTCCCGAGGTTCCAATTGTGCCCATGAAAATTCAGACATATGAACGAATTCAAACCCCAAATCAGCAATGTTTTCTATATCCCTTTCCCACTGTTCATGACTCCAGTGCTCAGGATAATAGTATACGCCTATGGACATTAAATCTTTTTTTGGAAAAAAATTTTGAGCAGAAATGGGGCAGACAAAAAACAACAGAAAAATAAATGTAATCTTGGCGATATATATTTTCATATGAATAATTTTATCAAATTATAATGCAATGTGGTTTAGTTAAGCTCATAGCCCCTAATTAACGAGGTAATTAGAAATTAGTCACCTTTCATTTAATGACTAATGGCCAGTGACTAATGACTAAAGGTAAGGCTTATTTCATCAGGTGATACAGTGGGACTTCCGAACTGCTCACTTTAACACTTGTAGAAATGCTCAAGAAAAGTATTTGTTTGCTACACGGCATTGAATTATAATGGTGTATTTATTAAAATGTGACTTTCCAAACCTGGCTAATTAGCTCCTTTTATCAATGCATCCAAAGCTTGTTGATCAAATATGGTAAGATTAGTCCTGTTAAATAATCCTGAACCCATGTCGCCCAAACCACCAGCATCCCAGTAAAAAGGAAGAATGCCATTTGCCTTTGCCTGCCTGGTAACATATTCTAAATAGTAGGCTCTTGAGGCTAAATGCAGAACCAAATCATCCCCGGTTAAAGACAAACGTCTGGCAACAGCGTATTCACCCATAATTACAGGGATGCCGTTGTCTACAAACCTGGTTTTCATTAACCCCATATAATTGTCAACATCAGCCTCTTCTCCCCAGGTTGCATTTCGTTCAGTATCAGTGGTGGAATGATAACCTGCTCCCCAGTAATAAAACATTTTTCCCCAATCTGCATCCTCAGACATCAGGCAATACTGATACGGCGTATAATAATGAATTTCAGCCATTAAGCGATTTGCTGTTTCATCGGTTGGCATTGATGTCATTAGATTATTGGTTTTCTCAATATCCGTAGAGGGACCTTGAACAATCAGCACACGGTAGCTATTTCTTCCACCTGTAGACCTCACAGCATCGATAAAGGTTTGATGGTATGACATTAACACTTCCATTTGAGCCGTGTTGTCCACATTAGGTTCGTTAGATCCGGCAAACATCAGGTGCTCATCAAAATCGCGCAAGTGAGTTGCTATTTGCTGCCAAAAGGCTTTTTGGTTTGCATTATTATTCTTTTGTTTATCAGTTGTACAATTAT
>JARGGF010000350.1 GCA_029210905.1 Bacteroidales bacterium
CAGGAAACCATAAAAATGCTAAAGGACGGCAAAAAAGATTACAGGAGAGACGGCACGCCCAAAGTGTGATTTTGTTTCAAATTCACCTAAAATGAAACCTAATTTGAATATTTCGGGATATAGTGTACAGGGGAATCCGGAACATACTGTACAGGGGAATCCGGGATATAGTGTACAATTTTTTTGATGATTTTTTTCTTTTTTTGGGTCGGCGGCGGCGGGATTAACGGCGACATTCCGTCATATAGTGTACACTTAAATCCGGGATATAGTGTACAATCCAAGAAGGAAAGTGCTGATTGATTTGCATTTTTGGCGCCTCATAAAAAACAGAAAGGCGCTATGGCAAATAAAACAATCAGTATGACACAGTTAAAACGTATTATCCAGTTAAAATCCGAAGGATTAAGTAAATTATCAATTTCACAGAAATTAGGCATCCACCGAAAAACCCTTAATGACTATCTTTTCAAGCTGGAATCCACAGGGAAGAGCTATGGAGAACTTCTTAAACAAAGTGAAAGCGATCTTGCAGAACTGGTATTCAGCACTAACAATACAAGGACAGCGGATTCCCGGCTTAATGCTCTTGAAAGCCGGTTCAGTTATTATATAAAGGAATTGACACGACCCGGGGTAACCCGCCAGATACTTTGGAAAGAATATAAAATATCGCAGCCGGATGGTTATGGTTACACACAGTTTTGCGAACATTTTGCACGATACAACAAGCGCAATAAAGCCACTATGCATTTTGATCATCATCCCGGAATATATCTTCAGGTTGATTTTGCCGGAAAGCCTTTGTTTATAACCGACCCCCAGACAGGAGAAATTACTTCCTGTCCAGTCCTGGTGTGTGTATTGCCTTACAGTAATTATCCGTATATCGAAGTATTGCCATCGGCCGGACAGGAGCATTTATTTGGCAGCTTGTCAAGGTGCCTGGAATATTTTGGTGGCGTTCCCCGCAATATTTTGAGCGATAATATGAAGCAGTACATCCGGAAGAATAATAAATACGAATACAAGTTCTCCGAGTTGGTAAATCAATGGGCATTGCATTACAACACCAACCTGGAAGCCACCAGGCCTCGTAAACCCAAAGACAAACCGACAGCAGAAAACAATGTACGCATCTCTTATTTAAGGATTTATGCCCGGTTGCGCAATGAAGTTTTCTCTAATCTTTTTGAATTGAACCAAAGAATAATGGAATTGGTAAAACAACATATCCGGATGCCATTTCAAAAGATGGAGGGGACCCGCCTTGAACGTTTTGTCAATGAAGAAAAACCTTCTTTAAAACCATTGCCGCCGGAACATTTTGTCGTAAAACATATTACCTGGGGTAAAGTGCATATGAACTATCATGTTTTTCTGGGTGAGGATAACCATCGTTACAGTGTTCCCTATCAATACATTGGACAATCTACCACAATAATCTATGATGAACAGGATGTTGAAATCTTCATTGATTTTAACCGGATTGCCATACATAAAAGAGATTACCGTTCGGGCAAATATACAACCCTGGATGAGCACATGCCGGAAAAGCACCTAAAATACAAAGAGACATTGGGTTGGAATGCCGACTATTTTTTATCGGTTGCAAAACAAATCGGCGAATCTTCAGAAAAAGTCTTTCGGGAGGTACTTGCATCCAAAGAATTTGTTGAACAAACCTATTTATCCTGCAAGGGATTAAAAAGACTCTCTGAGATTTACGGTCCCCTTCGGTTTGAAAAGGCCTGTACCAGGGCTTTAAAAGGAAGCAGGGTAAATTACGGAATGATCAAAAATATATTGGAGAAAAATTTGGACCAGTTGCAGGAAAATCAAAGATATCTGTTTACAATCCCCGAACACGAAAACATCCGGGGAAAGAAATCATATGAATAATCAATTTTTATCATTTAACTTATTAAAGATGAATACTCAAGTTACATTAGACCACCTATCGCAATTAAAACTGAGCGGTATGGCCAAAGTTTATCAGGTAGTCCTGGGATTGCCCGTACAAAATCAACCATCCATCAACCAGTTCATGGCCAGGCTTGCAGAAGCTGAGCTCCAGGAGAGAGCATCCAGAAAGACAACCTTGTTTTTAAAGCAAAGCAAACTCCGCTACGATGCAATCCTTGAGCAGGTACACTGTAATCCGGAACGTAACCTGGCAAAGGAGAAACTGATGATGATAGCTGATTGTGGATTTATAGAACGAGCCGAAAACATACTTATTACAGGGGCTACCGGAAGCGGAAAGAGTTATCTTGCATGTGCACTGGGAAGACAGGCATGCATTTTAGGATACCGCACACTGTATTTTGGAATCAACCGGTTCCTCGAAAGGATATCCCTCTCAAAACTTGATGGAACATACATCAAAATATTAAACCAGATTGAAAAAGCGGCTCTCATCATTATCGATGACTTTGGCCTGCATCCGTTGGATGGAACCACCCGGCGGGCTTTGCTCCAGATACTGGAAGACAGATATGGATTAAAATCTACCATAATCGTATCACAACTGCCGATTGCAAAGTGGTATGAATGAGTCCAGTTTAAAAACACAATTAATTTAAAGTTGGTATTATTGGCATATTTAGCATGAGGACACTCTTCGAATAAAAATATTCCAGGCAAAACCAACGAGCGAAAAAATTACGCACAAAAATTACTGATTTTTTGCGATAAATGCGTAATTGTTAACATAATATCGCTTAAAACATCAGCAACTGAAGGGTCAAATCCGTCTGTAAGCGCTTTTTGGGCAATAAACCTGTATATCCTTCCAAAATTAATAGCGATACCTGTATTAAATGCAAACAGGGTTGCCTTGAACAATCCCCTGACTTTCAGTTTTCCGCCCGGTGTCCTGATTTTAAATTCATTCATCAACGCCTCAACATTGGGCCTGATCTTGCGGCGTTCTTCAGGAATATTCCGGATATTTCTGTTGCGCCTGTTTTGCAGGTAATCTTCATGGGTAAAATAATAGCGTCCCTTATTCTTAAATATCCGGCACCTTTCATTTAGCGGGCACTGCCTGCATATATCCATGTCAAAGCGGACTTTATGACGTTTTTTAGTTGGAATGGATTCCACTTTTTGGGAAGGGCACTCTACCGTATATTTATCAGGAGCCCCAGAGATTTGTTCAATTTTTTTCTCTGTTTCGCTTTCCCTTCCCCTTACCGCTGTTGTTATTTGGTTAATTTTTAGCTCTTCAAACTTCTTGTCATTATCCTCGCTGCCATAACCGCCATCGGTATGCATTTCATTTAACTCCGGGGTTTTCTCCTTCATTTTATCCACCCTTTCGTTCAATATCTGGCTGTCATCCACATTATTGGGATTTACCGAGATATCGGTGATAAGCTGTACCGGGTTTTCAGGGTTGGCAGTTTCGGTACCGTTTACAGTAAAACCTTTATAGTGCTGGCCTCTTTTTTGCCGGTAGGTGGCATCGGGGTCATCGGGCGATTGCAGCATGCTGCTGGTTAGTTCCTCTGAAGGCTTTGGGCTTACCTCACTTTCAACAACAACAAAATGTTCCTTGTATGCCCGGTTGAAATTGATAAATTCTTGTTTGTCATGATATTGTTCTTCTTTGCTCATCCATTCAAAAATCCTGTAATACACCTTGCCCAGCTTTTCCAGTTCATGAGGCAATTGATTGGCTTTTAACCCGTAAATGTATTTGTCTGTTCCTTTTTTCAGGTATGGCTTCAACTGTTCACCAATAAACTGCCTGTCTGGTTCTTCCAGTATCCTGTCCAGGCGTACCAGTACTTCAATCAGTAATTGCAGGCGGGAATATTTTTTGATATTGGAGGATACCAGCGTTGAATCACTCCTTTGGATATCAGCCTTTACTGACAGCTTTTTTATTTGTTCGGCAGAAAGATTGTCGAAAACCTGCTCTATTAAATTGAGCCCGGTTTGCTGCTGATGAGCCAATATCCGGTTTTGAAAATTAAAAAGTGTAGCTCTCGAAAACGGAACTTCACCAATATCGGCAAGCCCCAATGCTGTTTTATAACGCAAATCGAACATGACACTTTCCATCAATTCATCGTAACTTATTCCTTTGAGTTCTTTTAAAATCAAAGCGGAAACTAAAATGTTTACCGGTGTATTTGGCCGGCTCGCCTTATCTGAATACAAACTTTTGAAATCTGTCTCTTTGATGTTCCTTAATATCAGATGATAAAACCATTTTTCTTTTGATCCCTCAAGTGCCTTGCGAACCTTATTGCTAAGCTCGTTCTCAAAACTGAATAACTCCGGCTGGTTGTTTGCTTTGAACATGTTGTATGAATTTTTTTCTTTCCAAAACAAATATAAGTTTTATTTAGCTGATATTCAAATAAATATGTTCCACGTGAAACACATAACGAGCTGATTTACAGCAAGTTGCATCCCTGTTGATAAATTTTTAAACAATTGATTTACAGTATATTATAAATACAACTTATTAACAATTAAATTTGAAAGGGTGTACGACAAATTCCATTTAAGCTGCATTTTTAATAATTTTAGTTACATATTCCCATTTATTACTTTGATGGCATACCCTGAGATTAACTATTTGCTGTGCCCCCTTGATTGTCCAGCGTTGACCTGATTGTTTCATCCTTTTCTGGACAACATTGCGTTGGGCCGATTCAATTGGCCCGGAGCCTATGAGTAGCCCCATCTTTTTAAACCGCCCATAATTGATTCGTTTTTTATTGGTTTCAAGATAACCTAATAGTTTTTCTTTTTCATCATGTTTTTTTTTCGATTGGGGTTCAAGCCCCCTGAGTGTTTCTAATGCCCCATCTACCTTTTCTTCTAAAAGCATATTGCACAACTTTTCTGAAAAGTCAGGCGCCTGCGGAGTTTTGCCAAAATATTCTTTTGCAAACTGACAGATATGCTCTTTGCAATGAAAAAAGTCCAGTATCTGAATACTATTCGGGTAACGTTCTTCAATATAGTTCCATATCCACCGGGCTCCATCGTTAATAAAAACCAACTGTTTTGACGGGGGAATCTCAACGCTAAAACGTTCCCAAAATTCAGAAGCCTTGCCCATATGCGCTTTATATACAGAATGGGTCAGAATGTTCCTTTTTTTTGAAACCTCAACCAGGGAGTTGCCTCCAAACACACGGCCTACTTTAACTTCTTTCCATTTTTCTTCCCGCGTCAGCAACATGCTGCCATCAACCATTGCATATACAGGTTCTTCTTCTTTATAATTGATCTTCATTTGCACCGAATCACAATAAGCATTTTCCCAATCTAACTCTTCAAGTCTTTCTCCATAGCAATGAGATACTCTTTCAATTTGTTTATCTGATATGTCAATATCTAAAAATTGCCGGAATTCCTCACTACCCTCTGCAAAGGTTAATTTCGAACCCAATCTGCACATGTGTTCCTGAAGACGCGGACTTATCCCAAAACCCATCGGACGGCTTGACATGGGATGGTTCTTAGGTACAACAATTTCTCCATAGGTAGTTTTTACCTTTACTTTGGAATTCACTCCTTGGCTTTCTCCTACCACGGCTTGCATAAACTGTTTATTCCCTTCTGCTAAGATAGTAGCAATACCCTTTTCAAATTGATAGGCATCTGTCATCTGGTTCTCTGTTGAATAATTTTTAAGCTTTGATACCAATTGATCAGCAACTTTTTGTAATTTTGTTTCCACGATAAAAATTTTTTGGGTTATAAATATATAATATTAATTATCAGTTTATAACCCAATTTTTTTAAATAAATGTGGAATTTGTCGTACACCCTTCTGAACCAGTGCCAGGTATTT
>JARGGF010000351.1 GCA_029210905.1 Bacteroidales bacterium
TATTGGAATTGGTCACCGCGGAACTGTCAGATAATAGTTGTTTAAACTTTTTTCGCCGGTATTTAAAACCTTTAGGACCTCCAAATTGGTCAATAAAACCATCAGAAAAAAGGTAAAATGATTCGTCGCCTGTAAGCTGAACAGTGTGGTTGGTAAATTGTTCTTTGGCTTTCGGATAATAGGAAATGGGCATTTTATCCCCTTCAATTTCAATTAATTTACCCGCCTGGAAAATATATAAAGGATTGTTGGCACCTGAAAATTGCAAAAGGTTTTTCTTTACATCCAGTATGCAAAGGGCAATGTCCATGCCATTGTTCATGGCAATTTGCCCGTCGGTTTGCTTAAAAACTTCTATTACTTTTGTTCGTAATTCATCCAAAATAAGACCTGCTGTTAAAGCTTCTTCTTTTTGGCATATTTCATTTAAAAAAGTGATGCCCAACATGCTTAAAAGTGCACCTGGTACACCATGCCCTGTGCAGTCGGCCACTGCAACAATGATTTTTTCCTTAATTTGTTTCACCCAATAAAAATCGCCGCTTACAATATCGCGTGGTTTCATCAGTAAAAAGCTTTGTGGTAAAAGTTTCTGCAATACGTCGGGACGCGGAAGGAGTGCCATTTGGATGCTTCGGGCATATTCTATGCTATCACTTATCTGCAGGCTCTTCCTTTCAATTTGCTCCAATGCCTTTTTTAGCTCAACATTTCTAAGATGTGATATTTCTGCTTCTTTTTGGGCTTTCTCAACAGCAAAGTTTATTTGTTGATGTTTCAACTTATTCAACATTTCAGAGTTCAACACCTCTTCCTGAAGTTGCTGGTAAATCCGGTAATGCTCCAGTGCAGTTTTATATTGCTTGGTACTTTCATAATTTTCGGCCAAAAGCTTATGTATTTCATACAGGATTGTTTTTTTTCCCATCGAACCGGCCAATTGCATGGCATTTAATAAATAACCGGTTGACTTTTCATGGTCCTGAAGCTCAACATACACCTCTCCCAGCCCTTTATAACAAAACAAATCACATTTATCGCTGGTTACTTTCTCATATAAAGAAAGCGAATTTTGGTAATTTTCAATAGCCCTGTTGTACTGCCCCATTTTTTTATACAAACCTGCTATTCCTAAATAAGACCAGGGCAATTCTTTTGAGTTATTCTTTTTTCGTAGCTCAATACTTTTATTGTAATATTCCATTGCCCTAACATAATCAGTACTTTGGGTGTAGGTTTCTGCAATCCAGTTATAAGATGAGGCAATCGCATTTTCATTACCCAAATCAATTCTTAAACTCAGACTTTTTTTAAAAGCACCTATTGCTTTTTCATAGTCGGCAGTTATTTTAAAAATCTTGCCCATAGCCGCTAATGCTTTTGCCTGGACTTCGACATCCTTATTTTGTTTTGCAATTTTTAATGCTTGTTTGTAATACCCCAACGAAAGATCATATTCGCCTAACAGTTCGTATAAATTTCCAGTATAATTTAAAGCCTGGGCATACCCTTTTTCATCAGGGTGCACTTTAAAATAGCTAAGGGCTTCAAGTAAATTTCCTAAAACATGTTTGGTGTCCGACTGCTTAAACAAACACGATGCCTTGTGCATTTTCGCATAAGCCAAACCTTTGTCGTATCCAATTTTTGTGGCAATATATTGGGCCTCTTCAGCATATTCAAGAGCTTGTTGCAAATCCTTGTTTTTTAACTCAACAACTTGTTTATTTAACAAGTCTACGTGTTCAACATCAAGTAATGGCCCTGTTATTTTCTGTTTTGTATGTTTTTTCTCTGTTTCCATATTGTTGGCAATAAAGATACATAGAAATCTATTTAGTGAGTAGGGTCTATTCAATGATTTTTAATGTGTCAGCCTCCAAAAACGCGTTATTCGTTTCGCTTAAGGCTGGGAAAGCACGTGGAACTTTACTGCAGGTGGGGGAAGAGTCTCTTTTCATCCCTTTTAAGAGTGATGACACAGCCCTTAAAAAAACCATTTACTTCGTAAAAGGCGGTCTTTTTATTTTCCGACCTTTCAAACGAGTTTGACTGTCTGAAAAATAAAAATCCCGGGCTTATCAACCAGGGATTTTGGGGTCCGCGGAGAAAGAGGGATTCGAACCCCCGGAGCTGTTACACTCAACGGTTTTCAAGACCGCCGCATTCGACCACTCTGCCATTTCTCCGCCGCAAAAGTAGTATTATTTTTAATTCTGGAAAAATAATTTTCATCTTTACGCGGAGAAAAGACTTCTTTTATTTATATCTGGCTGATTATATGTAAATTAGTTTTGATGAAATTATTGGAAAATATTTATTTTTCTTCTTCAGAAGGGGTCAAATCTTCAAGCATGCCTTCTTTTTCAATAGCATGCCCCATGTTTTTGTCATAACCCCAATCGTGCTCCATTAAATGAACAAGGGCCCTTTGCTCTGCTTCTTCTCTCGAATTCGGACTTACTCCCAGGCCATAGCTCACAAAAAATCGCCCGCCATTTTTCCTGGATGAAATAATCATTACGTAATGCCCGGATTTAAGCTCATGTCCTGTATTTTCAGTGCTCTTTAATACAAAAATGTTTTTCATATCCTGCTCTTCCAAATCTTTTTGAACTTTTGTATAAGCTTCTTCAAGCGTGGCACCTGTTTTTAGGCTGTATTTTACCGATGAGCCATTCTCGTTTTTTGAAACAGCAAGCGCAACCTGAGAATAGCTATGTACACCTGACAATAAAAATACCAATAATCCTAAAACTAAAATTTTAATTTTCATGGGTTTTGTTTTTATATTATGTTGATATTTAGATTTTTAGTTTCAGTGGAAGCCCTTGCTAAAGCCGGATTACTCCCATAATTTTAAACGCTGCTAAGTTATAATTGTTTTATGGATGCTTCAAGTTTAATGCAAAAAATCTTTAGATTACCTGAAGTTTTACCCTTACCAGGAATTCATGCAAAAAAATATTCATTTTCTTTAAAACTTAATGGAAAATGCTTCTATTCAGCAGGGCAATCGTATTTACAAGCTGAACAAGATTATTTAAATCGTCAATTGACTCACCCCCGTCTCATTTCATTCGACACCCCCTCTCTACTGAGGTAAAGAGGGGGAAGTAAACGAAACGGCGGTGCTATATTATATAATCAATTTTTATAATCCCGATTTTTTTGTGACATACCGGCGCTTCCCAAAGCTTCCCCCTCTTTGTGCCAACAGAGAGGGGGGTGGCTTGTGTAGCAAGACGGGGGTGAGTTAATTGGGCCAGTTACAAAAATTTTAAATGCAATGCCCCTGTTCTATTCAGCCAATTGTTTAAAGTTTGGTATTTTTTTTATGATCAATCATATTAGTTCTACTTTGACACATAAAAAAATCTACATGTTTTACACTTTATCCCTAAAGGGAACATGCTGATTTTTATGCTTTTCTCCCTTCAGGGTTGGGGTAAAAAAAGCTTGAAAATTTTTCAAATATCAAATCTGTTAAATTAGAATTAGGCTACCTTGCCAAATTTTTAGCCTATTTTTGAAATAACTTTATAAATTAAAATTTAATCAGATGAAAAAAAGATTTTTTTTAACCATTGCAGCACTTTTATTGGTTGTTACGCTTATTGATGCTGCGGTAACAATCAGATATTACAACAAGGATTCAAAAACGCATAAAATGAATGTAAAAATTGCCGGTTCATCCAAAACGGTTGAATTCGGAAGTAGCAGAACTGCTTCAGTTACTATTCAGGGTGGAGCCAGCACCTGCGAGATAGAAACCCCTTGCGGAAAAGTAACTGTTAAAGATGGTGCTTCTATCGAAATTAAAGATGGTTGTATTTCAATAAAATAAGAATCATTTCTGGATTTACTATGGAAGGGAAAACTAATGCTGTTTTCCCTTTTTATTTGAATACCGGCTTATTGGCATGTAGCACTATTTTGCTCATTAATTGTGCAATGTGTTGAAAATATGGGTTTTAGTTAGTGTGTTGTGTCAATATCTCAGGGACAGGCAACTTAAGCCACCATCCAGTTTTCTGAATTCAGAAACATCTACCTCAATAGTTTTATAACCGGCTTCTTTAATTTTAGTCAAAGTATCAGGGAATCCTTTAGGAACTAAAACAGTTCCATTAATCCATAAAGAATTTGCGGCGTAGGCTTCTTCAGGAAGTATTTCAATTTTTTTAAAACTTTCAAATTCCTGTCTGTCTATAAATTCGCCACTTACCAACAAATTGTTATGCTCCAAATAAGAAAGTCCTGTTTTTAAATGTAAAACTTCATTCAGGCTGACTTTTGATCCCGACATTCTATATTTTTCAAGAATTGCGATCAATTGTGAAGCCCCTTCGTCATTGGTTCTTTCAGACAGGCCTATATAATAATGGCTGCCCACCATCATTACATCTCCTGCGTCAAGCGTACCAGGTGATGTAATTTCTTCTATGGCCATAAAATCTGCTGCCAAAATTGTTTTCATTTCAGCTGTTTCGCCATTTCTGCTGCTTGCCCCAGGATTTGTAACAATAGCACATTCAGGTGTACAAAGTGAAACATCTTCAATAAAAGTTGCATCAGGAAATGCAGTTAATGCAGGAAGTACTTTTACTTCCAGGCCGCACATTTCCAAACTTTTAATATACGAATTGTGTTGTTCCAAAGCTATCTTAAAATCTGGTTTTCCCAGGTTTGCATTGCTGATTCCATTTACCATTTCAGAACTTGGCCTTCTAACAATTGCTTTTTTAAATATACGTTCCATTCTTTATTTTATGATTAAAAAAAATTAGTGAAAATGATTGTTGGCAAAAATAACAATCTGGTTGGTAATTATTTCTAAAACGAAGGCTTTTCCAAAAAAACATTTAAGGTAAAACTACAACAGATGATAAAAGGCAGTGTTGGTTTTTTCTGATTTATTAGTTAAATGATTGATAAACAAAATAATATATTCTGCTTTCATGTAATAAATAGCCAGAGTTTATTAAAAATAATCAGTACTTAGAACATAGAATAATGTCTGTTATATTAGTTTAAACGGAAAAAAAAAACTAACATTTTGTAAAGTATAAATGAAAAATTCCTATCTTTGGCCATGTTATTCTCGACCTAATACAATTATTTTTTAATAACAGTTAAGCATTAAATCATAAATTGAACCCAAAATGAGAAGTCGTAATATCTTTACATTATTTATTGTAATTTTTTTCCTGGCTGCTTTGGCTTGTAATAATGATGAGGATTCAAATAATAATGAAAATCCTGACAGTAATAATATTGGCCAAAATGCTAATCAAAACTTTGAAAAACAGGAGTTTAATATACCTTCCGAATTAAAATACACACGCCAGGGTGATGGATTTATTTACGATAAAATATATCCTGTCGGCTGGTCTAAAGATGGCAAATTTGCGTATATTATTGAACCTGCTAGTGAAGGAAGCGGATTATACTGGTTTGAAATTATCATTCTGGATATTGTTAACAATAAGATTGCCTGGTCCTGGAAACCCGGGGAATCTGAAGATGGAAATCTTGAATCTACCTGGAAACAGAATTATGATTTATTTGCTGAACATTTAAATGAAGCAGAAATTGTTCAAATAAAAAGTTTTGAATTAAAACCTCCCAAATCTTCCTATAAAGGTAACGATTATGAATTGGTTCTGGAATCACGTTCCGAAACTGATCAGTTTTTAGGACTCGATGTTGTTCGGGAAATTGAATTAAGTTTTGTTTCTCCTGAATTAGGAAAAAAATTGTTTTATAATCGGAAAATTGAAGAGGTTGATTATG
>JARGGF010000352.1 GCA_029210905.1 Bacteroidales bacterium
ATATAACAATAATTAAGGCAATACCTTCAAGAAATATGAATAGTAGGAAAAAGTGATATCTTAAAAGTACATTAATCAAGGTTTTCATTTTCCTGTAAATCAATTAATTAGCATGCATTATTTTTGCTTATATAAAATAGAAATCCCGAACATAGGCCGGGATTAATTTTTAAAATGTAAACAAAAACATATCATTACTTCATTAAGAAATGGAATTTATCTACGTTTTTAAGTGCAATCCCAGTGCCTCTTGCAACAGCATGCAATGGATCCTCCGCAATATGGATTGGGATATTTGTTTTTTCATTAAGCCTAATATCAAGCCCCCTGAGCAAAGCACCTCCCCCGGCCAGGTAAATACCTTTTCTGTATATATCAGCATACAGTTCAGGAGGAGTTTCTTCAAGCACTGCTAAAATAGCAGTTTCAATTTTAGCCAATGATTTATCAAGACAGTGAGCAATTTCCTGATAAGAAACAGGAATTTCAACTGGTAAAGCTGTCATTTGATGTGGGCCTCTCACCATAAAATCAACAGGAGGATCTTCCAGATCAGGAAGCGCAGAGCCTGCATTAATTTTAATTGCTTCTGCAGTTCTTTCTCCTACTTTTATGTTGTGCTGATGCCTCATATATTCCTGAATTTCATGAGTAAAATCATCACCTGCAGTACGAATCGACTTTTCAGCAACAATGCCACCAAGAGATATTACTGCAATTTCAGTAGTTCCCCCTCCAATGTCAATAACCATACTACCTTCAGGGGCTTGTACATCAAGTCCAATTCCCAGGGCCGCGGCCATTGGTTCATGAATTAAGAAAACGTCACGTGCCCCAGCATGTTCCGCTGAGTCCCTAACCGCACGTATTTCAACCTCAGTACTTCCTGATGGAATACAAATTACCATTCGAAGTGAGGTTGTAAATAAGTGATTTTTTGTGCTGGCCATTTTTATCATCTCACGAATCATCATTTCAGCGGCATTAAAGTCGGCAATAACACCATCCCTAAGCGGCCTGATGGTCTTAATGTGTTCATGAGTTTTTCCCTGCATTTGTCGTGCTTTTGCACCAATTGCAATTAATTTGTTAGTATTATTATCAATGGCAACAATTGATGGTTCGTCCACTACAATTTTGTCGTTTTGAATAATGATGGTATTGGCAGTTCCCAGGTCAATCGCAATTTCTTGCTGAAAAAATGAAAATATTCCCATGTTATATATAAGTTCTTTGTCTAATGTTTAAAATGTCTGATTCCTGTAAAGACCATTGCCAGATTGTTTTGGTTGCAATAATCGATTGTATCTTTATCCCGTATTGAACCACCAGGTTGAATTACAGCATTAATGCCCTCCTTACTGGCAATTTCAACAGAATCGGCAAACGGAAAAAAAGCATCGGAAGCCATCACCGAATTGTTTAAATCAAAACCAAAACTTTTTGCTTTTTCGATTGCTTGCTTTAATGCATCTATCCTTGAAGTCTGACCTACGCCACTTGCCAGCAATTGTTTGTTTTTTGCCAAAACTATGGCATTCGATTTAGAATGTTTTACCAATATATTTGCAAAGCTTAAATCCTCATATTGACTTTCTTCGGGTGCTTTTTCTGTCACTAACTGCATTTCGTCCCGGCTTTCAGTTTTTAAGTCTTTATCCTGAACCAAAACACCATTGAGCATTGACCTGTATTGCAAGGTTGGCAGTTTGATTTCTTTAAGCACCAATATAATCCGGTTTTTTTTTGTTTTTAAAGTTTTAAGGGATTCAGAAGTATAAGAAGGGGCAATAATTACCTCAAAAAACAAATCATTAATTTCGTCAGCAGTCTCCTTATCAACTTCCCTGTTGGTAATTAATATTCCCCCAAAAGCAGAAACTGGGTCACCTGCCAGGGCGTCTTTCCAGGCATCAATAAGTGCAGGCCTGCTAGCAACACCACAGGCATTATTATGCTTTAAAATAGCAAAAGTTGTATCTGTAAATTCCTTAATAAGATTAATTGCAGCCTCTATGTCCAATAGATTGTTATACGATATTTCTTTACCATGCAATTGATCAAACAATTCATTAAAATCACCATGAAAATATCCAGCCTGATGCGGATTTTCACCATATCTTAAGGTTCTTTGCGGGCCAGCAGATAGCTTAAAATATTCACCTTTATTTCCAGCAAAAAATCCATAAATTGCACTATCATAGGCAGATGATATCTGAAATGCATCTGCTGCAAATGCTGCTCTTTGCTCAAGAGTAATTTCCCCTTTTTGAGACTGAAGCATTTTTAAAAGCGGCTGATACTGAGTTTTAGAGGATACAATGGCAACGTCCTTAAAATTTTTTGCTGCCGCTCTGATAAGTGATATTCCTCCAATATCTATTTTTTCAATGATTTCCTGCTCATTTGCTCCTGAATTTAATGTTTCTTCAAATGGATATAAATCAACAATTACCAAATCAATTTCAGGAATATCATATTCGCTAAGTTGTTTAATATCACTGCTTTGCTCCCTTCTGGCTAAGATTCCTCCAAATACTTTTGGATGCAATGTTTTTACCCTTCCGCCTAATATTGAAGGGTAGGATGTCAGCTCTTCAACCGATTGGACCTTGATGCCTAATTCCTCAATAAATTTTTGTGTTCCACCCGTTGAATATATTTTCACTCCATTTTTATTCAGTTCTTTCACTAAATCATCAAGTTGATCTTTATAATAAACCGAAATAAGTGCTGATTTAATTTTTTTCAAACCATTCATTCTCAATAGATTTAATTCAACGGACAAAAGTATTAAAATTCATTACATAATTCAATTTTAATTTACATTTAATAAAATTATTTTACTTGTAATCTATTCAAAAAATTATTGCACAATTAGAGGATCCATTAGGGTTTCGAAAGTACAAACTAAACTATAGCGGAAACAAATTCTTAGAATACTATATGTTGGCTTGTTTGTGCAATCAGGGCAACGACTGTCCTAACTAAAGTTAAGCCATTTGCAAAACAAGACTTACTATTTTCGATTCTTTTTGGGCATCCATCTTTTATTGAAATCTTTGATAAAAATTAATGATAATTAAATAAGCCTGCTTATCTTTGTTGCAAACTAAGATTTGCAGCACTGATGATCATTTTATACCTACTCAAAGAAAGTTTAATGTTTGCGTTTAATTCGCTTATTTTAAACAAATTAAGAACATTCTTGTCACTTTTGGGTATTACTATTGGAATATTTGCTATCATCACAGTATTTACTGTTATTGATTCTTTAGAAAACAGCATTCGAAATAGTATTTCTACTCTGGGTGACAACGTAGTTTATGTGCAAAAGTGGCCATGGTCAATGGGTGGAGAATATCCCTGGTGGAAATATTTAAACCGCCCTGTGCCCAAATTAGATGAGAGTGAGAAAATTATGAGAAGATCCAGCCTGGCAAAGGCTGCCACATTTATGATTTTTACACAAAAAACAGTGCAATACAAGGAAAACTATGCCAATAACATACAGATTGTTGGTGCTGAACACACCTATGAAGATATTCGCACATTTGAAATTTCGAATGGAAGATATTTTTCGATGTTTGAAAGTGCTAATGGGAAAAACAAGGCTATAATTGGTAGTGAAATTGCCACTAAAATCTTTCTTAATGAGAATCCTGTAGGAAAAGTGGTAAAAATTGGAGGAAAGAAACTATTGATAATCGGTGTTTTTAAGAAGGAAGGCTCTGATTTGTTTGGAATGAACATGGATGATCAAGTACTTATCCCGATAAATTACGCCAAAACTATGGTGGATATCAGAAACGAGCGACTTGGCCCACTTGTAATGGTTAAAGCCAAAGATGGTATAACTGCGAATGAACTCATCGACGAATTAACTGGTATTATGCGTTCAATCAGAAGATTAAAACCTACCGAAGATCCAAACTTTGCACTCAATCAATCGAGTTTGATATCGCAAGGCTTTGATGATTTATTCGTAATTATTGATATTGCAGGTTTAATTATCGGAGGCTTTTCTATTTTAGTGGGTGGTTTTGGAATTGCTAATATAATGTTTGTTTCGGTGAAGGAACAAACCAAGTTAATTGGCATTCAGAAAGCCTTGGGTGCAAAAAATTATTTTATTCTCTTACAATTTCTATATGAATCAGTAATTCTGGCATTGATTGGAGGATTGTTAGGTTTACTTCTTATATTTATTCTTACAATCATAGTTTCAGCTGCTGCTGAAATGGATTTTTCTATGAGCGCATGGAATGTTTCTTTAGGGCTTATTATATCAATTTCAATCGGCATTATTTCAGGAATTGTACCGGCATATAATGCAGCCAGGCTCAATCCGGTTGAAGCCATTGCTGCTTCATAATTATCAGAAATTCAGAAATGCATAACGTGCTATGCTTAAGTATATTAACATTCCGGTTATGTCATTTATAGTTGTTATAAACGGGCCTGTAGCAAGTGCAGGGTCTATTTTTAAGCGATGAAGGGTCAATGGAATAAAAGTACCTGAAATTGAAGCAAATACGATTACAATAAATAAGGCTATACTTACAGAAAATGTTAGTGCTAAAGAATCAAGCAATAACAAATTTACAATCAATAGTATACTTGCACATAGAATACCATTTAACATTGCAACAGAAAATTCTTTAACCAATCTTTTAAATACACTATCCAAACCTACAGATTGACTGGCAATAGCTTGCACTACAATTGATGAAGACTGAACGCCAACATTCCCCCCCATTGCAGCTATTAAAGGCAAAAAAAACGCAATTGCGGTATTAATGGTCATGTCACTTTCAAAAATGCGGATTACTCTCGCTCCTAATATTCCACCTGCCAATCCAATTATAAGCCAGGGCAAACGGGCCCTTGTTAACACCCATATAGTATCAGAAGGCTCCACATCTTCAACCAGACCTGATGCCAGCTGATAATCCCTCTCAGCCTCCTCCTGCATAACATCAACAATATCATCAATGGTAATCCGGCCTATCAAACGACCAATTCTGTCTACCACGGGCAAGGTTACCATGTCATATTTCCTTGAAATAATTGCAACTTCTTCTGCAGGTGCATCTGCTTTTACTGAAATAATATTGGTGTTACAAATGTCAGAAACCAACATTTCATTTGATGAAATAATCAATTTCTTCAAAGACAAAATTCCTTTCAAAACCCTGTCATCATCAATAACATAAACAACATAAACATCGTCAATTTCTCCAGCCAGCTTTCTTATTTCTTTGATACAAGTTTCAACATTCCATTTTTCATTAACGGTAATCATTTCCTTGGCCATTAAACCACCAGCTGTATCTTCGTGGTAGTTTAAAAGGTCAACAATATCACCTGCCTGTCCCATATCAACCAGCTGAGCAAGGACTTCTTCCCTTCTGTCATCCGGTAAGTCAGCGATAACATCAGCAGCATCATCAGAATCCATAAAATCGATGAATTGCTTTGCAATTACATCACTTGGTAAAGCGGCCAGAAAATTCTCTCTGTCATTTTCTTCCAATTCTGCCAAAACATTAGCTGCCCTATCGCCATCGAGCAACAAGTACAAGAACTTAGCTTCTTCAATATTAAGATCGTCATAAATTTCAGCAATATCGGCGGCATGTAGCCCTTTTAATACTTCAATTGCTCTTTTTTCATCACCATCTTCTACTATTTGTTTTAATTCGTCTATATATTCTCTTGTTATTTTAAACTGCATAGTTCCGCTATTTTATGTAATTAACATATTCTGAGCATTTTACCA
>JARGGF010000353.1 GCA_029210905.1 Bacteroidales bacterium
GAATGGGTGCCTTTCGACAGGGCAATCAATACACTTGTATACCGTTCGTTTCATGAGCATGAAAGAAATTATGATAACTGGAGTAACTGGTTCAAAGATTACCTTTTTTCACGGTATTTTACCAAAAGGGCATCTAAACTTGGTATTGATGAAAAAGTAATGGCCGAAGGTGTTGTATTTTACAACCTTAAACGGAAAGCCCAGGGAAAAACCTATATGGCCAAATTGCGTCGTAATATGTTTCCCTGGTTTTATTCCAACCTTGTTGAAATCTATGATTTTGATAAGGCAGGAAGGAATGAGGAAGAGGATCAGGAACAGTTTGATTAAATGATTAACCCCAATTATTCATACAAATAGGGGCTGATTTGAAGCTTGATATGGGCTGTTATTTTTTCTTCTTCCTCTTCAGTTAGCGATTGCATCTTCAATGGAAAAATAGATTCCAAATCAACCATCACATCCAAAACGGCTTCTTCAATAATTGCCTTTTTATCATCACCAACTTTTGATTTTGCACTGGCTACCCGAACAGGGTTTATCATTTTTTCACAAAGGGCAATCAGCTCATCAATACCGGGCATTGTATTGGGGTTAAACGCCTGACTTTCGTCAAAGCGGTTTTCCTTAAACTCAGGTATTTTCACTTTTATAATTGCTCTTTTACTGGCAGCAATCTTTATATCTGGTTTTAATACAAAGCCTTCAGCGTAATTGTTTTTAATTGCAGGTAAATTGAGCAATGGGGCAACTTTACTTTCGTAACGCACAGGCAATTGCATCAATTTATTGAAAGTGCCAATTCCTAATTTGGGAACGACAAAAAGATTGGTATCGGTAGCTATTTTTTTAACTTCAGTAAAAGCCAAAAATACTTCATCTGTAAAACCTTTGCCTACAACCAGAATGTCGAAAAGTGCAAAATGGATATCCGGTGAATACCAGACGCCTGTTTGAATAGCCGAAAGTGCCGAATTATTTTCAACCTCCTTGTGTGGGTAGTTGCCACCAAAAATTTCGCCATACAAATAAACTGATTGAATAGTACCCATTATTGAAAATACTTTTAAAGCAGATTCAGTTAGCTGATTTCTAAGCAATTGCCATCCAAAAAACGGTTCATCGTCAGCAAGCCAGGCTTTTCTTTTGCCAAATTTGACACTTTTACCATCCGAGCCAATTACAAACTGCGCCCCGTGAATTTTTTCGGTGGCTACCCACAAAGCACCCATGCTTTCGGAGGCAGCAATTGTTTCGTTGATTTTTGGGTAGTATTTGTGTTCCATGCTTTGTTCTTATGTTTGTATTCGAATTAATTTTAAGCAAAAGTAAATGTTATATATGATAATCATGTAGTGATTTTTAAGGCTGAGTTTTATACAAATCATCCACCAATCCAACAGGGCACTCTAAATTTTCAATTTCTTCAATGGTTTCGTAACCAAGTATTTGCAGGTTGTTAATCTGCTGCTTGAAAGCTTCAACCAGTTTGCTAATTTCCATCCATTTAATGTCTGTAAAAAGGTTGGTGTCCAATGAATCAAAAAAATCATTGGTAAATATTCTTTGTTCCTCATAAACGATCCCTTTTTTCAACAACTCTTTGTTTAGTTTATATCGGATGCCCCTGAAATACCATGCAGCTTTTTGGGCATATTGTAGTTTCTTTTTTTCTGTAACCGCGTTGTATGATAAGTAACGAAATTTTTCTGCATTTCCCATTAATTCCAGTCTATTCTTGTATCTTAATGGATTTCCTTTGATGTAGAGCCTAAGTGGGAATAGTTTATCAGAAATTAGAATGTTTTTAAACTGGTTTGATTCAATACGGAGTTCTTCCAGGTTTGGACATTGTAAAACTATTTCGGGAAAGGCTTTAAAATTGCAATGCGAAAGCGTAAGGTATTTAAGTTCTGTTAATTCGGGCAGCCATTCGGGTAGTTCCGAAAGGGGATTGTAAGCAAGGTTAATTCTGTATAAATTAGGCATGCTGCGCAATTGTTCCGGAAACTTGGCAAACTTATTTGTCTGTAAATTAATGGTTTCAAGTTTTGTGCAATTCACCATACTTTCAGGCAATGTCGAAATTGAATTATATGAACAGCCGAAATGTTGCAGATCTTTCATATTGCCAAGCCCCAACGGTAGTTGACGAAGTTGATTTTTATGAACAAAAAAATCCTTCATTTTTTTCAAATCAGAAAGCCATTCTGGAAGTACGGTAAATCTGTTTTTTTCAAGGTATAAAAGATGTAAATTAGCACAATTAACAAGTGAAGCAGGTAATGCCGAAAGATGGTTGGAATCGAGATGGAGCATTTCCAGTTTTGATAATTCACCAATTTCTTCGGGAATTTCTGTTAGTTGGTTATTCGGTGCCAGTATTTTTAAGCAGTTTTTATAAGCCGACAGGCCAGGAGGCAGGCTTTCAAGACCTTTGTCGTTCAAAAACAAATACTTATATTGAAGCGGGTTTCCGAGGCCTTCGCTTACGTTGCCGCACATGTAATTCATTGCATTTTTATTGTTTTATAGTACACGATTGAATCTGATAATTATGATTTAATGGCTTTTATTCAAACACCCCTACAAACCCATTCTCATTTATCAATTTTGTAATGTTTAAATTTTCAGTCTGATAATGCTGAACAGCCAAAAAAAGAAATGGGAATTTATTACCGGCTACTTTGCACGGATTTGTTAAAATAAAATATGCGTCAAGATCCTCCTCATTTTTAATAATTAGGGTTTCCCAACCTTCAATCTCTTTATTTGCGAAGCTTTCACTTAATTTCTGTTTTATCATAGTTGCAATTCTTCTGCATTTTTCAATATTGCCAGCACTTGCAGGGTGTACATATTCTTTTGAAAGGGTTAATTGTTGCATTTTTATAATTTCAATCTTTGTTTTCTCTTTTTTTTCGCCAGCCCCAATATCCCACTTTGGGGATTTTGCAGTGGCTTTGCTTGTTATAAATTTCATCTAATCTGAAACCACTATTTTCACGTTTGCCATATTTCTTTTCGCGCTTTCTTTGTTGTATCAACGCATTCAATTCATCAAGGAATAATTTTCTTTCTCTTCCAAGTTGTCTTGCAGCCTCCTGGATCTGAGTCAAATCTGGCCATTCTGTTTTTTCTGTCCTTTTGAACAAAAATGCTGCTTCCAAGCGGGAGAAAATGGAGGTAAAGGTTTCACCTGTCAACCGTGCATTTGCCTCAACGCATCTGTGCAGGGCTATCCAGGTGTGAGAAACACTTTCTTTCATTACTATTTTAAAACTTGATTTAAAATTACCCATAATTTGTGAAGCATTAATTATCAATCTTTCCTTTTTATTGCCAGTTTTGCCCACGGTTTTGAAATATATACCCAGTGTTGGTTCGTTTTCTTATTGAATAAAACCCCTTGCTCTTATGTCTCTTTACCACAAAATATTCAAAAACTGAATAGTTTTTATATCAAAATAAAAATAAATAGGAGCAAAATAGTTAATTTTATAAAAAAAAGCTAATGGAAAACGATAACATAAATAAAAAAATTGACCTTGGTTTAAAGAAGAAAGACCTGAAAGAAAAATTCGGAATGACTTTTTCGGGCGCAAGTGAAGACTTGACTCCTGAAATGGAGATGGAATGGTTAAATTACATTGAGAAATTTGAGGAACAATTTGCTGAGCATAAAACCATTAGTGTTTGGGAGCGCATTGGTAAGCCTGATTGCAAAACAGTAAACGAGCTTTCTGAAAATGAAATTTCTACTCAGCTTGATGCATTATTTGAACTTATGCAGCAAAATGGTGTGTCCCTTTCAACAATATGCGAGGTAGAAGAAAAAGAACTATACCGTTTTATAACAGAGGAGCTTTTCCCTTACGAAATGGACGATATGCGCATTGAGGGTATGCAAAACTGCTTCACTTACGAAGAATTTCACCCTAATGCAAAACTGGATATTGAGCAGTCTTATGATTATCTTCTAACATCAACTTTAAGAAAAAGTAAGAATGTAAGCGGATCAGGATATGACCTTCTATATATTGATACTAATAATTTTCTGGATTCAAACAATAATAAAATAGAAAAGGAAACCATTGAAAAACAAATTGCTGATTTTTTGAATTCATTTGATTATTTTGAGATTGTTACTAATGAAATTACAGTCATCAGTATCAATGAACAAGAAACTGACGCCAAATTGATTTTTCAAATCCACTATAAAGGATGTTTCAACAACAACGCGGAATCAATTGATTATAAAGGGCAAGGCACATTAAAACTCAAACCAAGCGAATACGGAGGTTGGGATATTTACCATATGAATATGCCGGGGTTTAAGTTTTGATATAATGACTTTTCAGCTATAAAGTATTTTTTCGCACAGGTCTTATTCCGTCATGATTTTCTAAGCAAATTGGTTTAAAGTCATTCGTCGGTTACTTCGGCAATCTCATTGTAAAAAGCCATTTCTTGTTAAAGAAAGAAATCGTGTCTGTAAAAATCAATAAATCAGTGATATAATGGTGTTTGATCAGGATATTTGCAAAATTATATGAATTGGTTTGCATTCTCAGATTGGCTGATAGTGACCTGAATAAATATTTAAATTTATCTCTTACTTCAAAATATGCATTGCTGCCTGTGAGAAAAATAGAACCACAATATAGTATTTCATGGCATTTATTTTAACTTTTGAAACAATACACCCTAAAGGGAACGATAAATAGTTTTGTCATTATATTTCAATGTCGTTTAGTTAAGCTCATTCCTGAAAATTAACAAAGTCACGTGTCCGTTCACCAGCGGATTAGACATTTTTCGCAAGCTCAAGAACGCTTCGCTAAGTTGGTCACTGGTCATTTAATGACTAATGACAAGTAACTAATGACCAGATTTTAAAAGCACAACTCTTAACAAAACGGCATTGCATTATATTTATGTATTTTTCTTAAATGTGGCTCATTTCACCTGGGTAAATATTTGCTTATCAATTCAATCAATTTGATAGTACTCATTGGTTTGGCAATGTAGTCATCACAACCTGCAGACAATGACTCTTCTCTGTCTTTTCCTGCTGCAAAAGCAGTTTGGGCTATAATTGGTAAATCTGGTCTTGTCTCTTTTATTTTCCTGGTAGCCTCAAGACCATTCATAATTGGCATTTTAATATCCATCAGCACCAGGTTGACAGCTTTGTTGCTTTTAGCAATTTCAACGGCATCCAACCCATTTTCAACATGAATTAAATTTACATGCGAGTCCAATAATAACTCCTTGATATACAAAAAATTAGATTCTTCATCTTCAGCTACTAAAATAGTATAATCCTTCCAGTCTGTTTGAGGGCTTTGATTTATTTTCTCTTTTTCAATTTTCTTTTCAACTGAAACATAAGGAATAGCAATGTTAAACTGTGAACCTTTTGCCGGAATAGAATTTACCCAGATTTGCCCATTCATAAGTTCCACATAACTTTTGCATATAGCAAGACCGAGACCTGTTCCTCCATATTTTCTTGAAATTCCTTTTTCGATCTGACTAAAACGCTTAAATATTTTATCTGCATACTTGGGTTCAATACCTATTCCTGTGTCACTTACATAAAATTTAATAAATTGCTCTTCGAAATAACAGCCAATTTTAATGTATCCTGTATCTGTAAATTTGATTGCATTGGATAGCAGGTTATTAAAGATACGCACCAAAGCATGTTTATCTCCCAAAATAAAAGGATCTAGGGTACAACTGTTTTCTATATTGATCGCG
>JARGGF010000354.1 GCA_029210905.1 Bacteroidales bacterium
ATACCAAAAACTGCATCAGAAATAAAGTAGGTCTGGTCTGATTGTGTGCGTGCCAGGTTTTGTGAGGCTGATAAATCAAATTTATTCTCAACTGATAATCCTCCATCTGTCCAGCTTGATGAAGTAATATATTTATCTGTTCTGGCATTATAACCAGCCATTGCGCTCAATTCAAAATTATCTGTTAATTGTTTTTTGTAGGTTAACAGAACATCCCCATATAGCAAAGTCTGAATCTGAGCAGTTCTTCCATAATATCCGGTAGGCCCATAGGCTAATGGCTTTTCTGTTGATCTTTTATCCTGGGTATCTACAGAAGTGTAATCGGTTGAACCCCTTGCCTGAAGACTTAATCCTTTAGCGATTTCCCAGGTTGCCCGTACTACAGCATTTAACCTATTATTATATTCATCTGTATTATACTCCATAATTCTCCACATATAATCAGCTATTTCACTCCTGAAATTTGGATAAATAATATTCTCATTTGGAGTTAAACTTTGATTAGTTCCCTGAACAAATCTATATCCCAAACTGGTTGAGTATTTTTCCTTGTACCAATCTCCATTATCAAATGAAGGGAACATTCCTCCAAAATTGTTAATCATCCTGTCTATCATATATGGTCTGTTATGAATTTTCCAATTCATGTAATTAACAGTGACATTAGCAGTAACTTTATCACCTAATACGAAGGTATTATTAATATTAAAATTATGTTTATCGTTCTGTGAACCAATGCTCAAACCTTCAGTTCGTTGGAAAGTGTATGAAAATCTACTGACTGTTTTTTCACTATTATTAGTGATAGCCACATTAAATGTAGAGTTATGACCAGTTTGAAATAAATTGGCGTATCCATCCTCTTGATATTCATATGGGCGCACCTTTCCATCCCAACATAAAATGGGTTGTCCGTCAAATTTAGGCCCAAAGTTCAAGCCTGCCTGCGGTAATGCTCTATATGTTTGACCTTCCAGTGTTTGTTCAGTAAAGCCATTTTCATCAGTGGCGTATGCCTCATAGGCAGGGTCAAAACCAGCCCCTCTTTCTTTTTGCCATCTGGGTTGATAGGCTAATTTATCAATTGAATAGTTTGCACTAAAATCAACAGAAAATCCTTTTTTGCCTTTTCCACTTTTTGTAGTAATAAGTAGTACGCCGTTTACAGCTTCAGATCCATAAAGAGCAGCAGCCGAAGCTCCTTTGAGGACAGTAACACTTTCAATATCTTCTGGATTAATATCTACCAATCCGTTTGATCGGATTCGTTGGTCATTCCAATAATTGGTGTTACTAAAGTTACCATCTCGGATAGGAACGCCGTCCATTACAACTAGGGGGGTAGTTTTACCAGTGATTGAGTTTACCCCACGTATCTGAATTGCCACACCACTTGTTGCACCACCTGGTGTAGCAGCAACTCTTAATCCTGGGACCTTGCCATAAAGTGCCGTACCAAGATTTGGCGTTCCAACTTCGGTGAGCTTGAGTGAACTAACAGTTGTTGCAGCGTAACCTAAAGAGCGTTCTTCTTTGGAAATACCTAAAGCTGTAACAACCACTTCTCCCAACTCTTCTTCGGAGACTTCCAGTACAACGTCATAAGTTGTTTCGCTCCCAATAGATATTTCTTGGGTTAAATATCCAATAAATTTAATTTCGAGTACTTGTCCGGAACTTGCAGAAATGATATAATTACCATCAAAATCAGTAATTGTTCCCACACTGGTACCTTTTACCTGAATATTAACACCCGGCAAAGGCATACCATCTTTGGCATCCGTAACTTTACCTGTAATGTTAACTTGCGCATAAATTATCTGCCATGAACAGAAAAATAATAGCGCCATCAATAACGTCATTTTTTTCATAAGCTTTTCATAAATTGGGTTTATTATTAAAACTGGTTAATTGAAATACTAGAGATTTATTAAAGGAAATAGACATAATTTCATTTGTTCTTCTCCATAGGCCATAATTCTATTGAATTTTACATTTATTATATTTAGTCGTTGTTCGTCCAAACCAATCTTCATGTCAGATGAATAATAGCATAAATGAATGCTTGAATGCATTTTATGTCAAGCAATACTTAAACTCATGATTCAATATCGGTATACATTGTTCTATAATTTCCACCGAAGTCAACTGTTGTAATACCATCATTGACAAACAAAGCAAATCTGCACATATTAAAATTTTGTACCGGTACAAGTTGTAAAATGTGTTTAGATGCTCCATGCTTCTGTACCATCTTTATTTGTATTACAACATTTCTTTAACAGATATTAACTCTTTGACAACCTATCGTTTCTGCTCTTAAGCTTTAAATACCATTGATTTGAGTGTGTGAATTTTGTAATGATAAAAGTACAGAGTCGTAGAGAAAAAATAAATGTTTAAAAATGTTAATTTTGTGTATAATTGAAACATTGAATAGAGTTCCTTTTCTTAGAACAAAACCCTTCTTAAGTAAACTACCAAGATTATTTTTCCATCATTTGTTTAATCTTGTGTATAAAGGCACATAGTTGTATTGCAGGTGGATCGTACACAAGTTTTGTAAAATGCTCATATAGAATACCTTTTCTCATCTCATAAATTCAGAAATCCTGGCTTATCGTAATCTGACGTGTCGCGATTTAAGCGTTAATTGTTAAAATAAGGTAGTCATTAGACTGGTCATTAGTATATTGGAAATTAGTATATGGATTCTTCGTTAATACATTGTATTCTAGTAATATACAAATAAACCAATCCGCCTGGCGGACACCATAAAAATTATAAAAGAAATGGTCCACCCCTAAATGATGAACCATTTCAAATCGAACCACTCATTGTTTATATGGAAATCTCCTGCTTATTCTTTTATCAATTTTCTAATTTCTTTGATGCCATTATCGTATTCTACTTTTAACAGATAAACACCTTTTTGAAGACCATCAAAATTCAGTTCTTTCATTTTTGATCCTAATTTGTTTACATGCATCACTTTACCATTCATGTCGGTTAAATAAACAGCTTTAATTTGCTCACTGGCAACTATTTTGACAGCACCAGTAAATGGATTTGGATAAATTTTCAGTTCATAATCAGCAATATTTTTTACCGGAATTTCGGTTTCAGTGGCCGATTTTAATGATGAAGAACCTATGCAGAAAGTTTTAGAAACAGAACTACCAAAGTTGCTTCCTGTAAGAAGCGTAGCTCCTCCGGCATCTGTCAGTGTAAACGAACCGCTGCCGTAGCCACAGCAAATTCCATCACCATAACTGTCGTTCATAGTAAAAGTATAATTGCCCGAATTGAGTGCGATGCTTTCTACTTTTGTTGAACCATCAGGCTGGCCGCCATAAGTTCCGCCCGAAGCTACTGTGGAAGTTCCTTGTTTCACTGTCCAACTGGTTTCTTCGGGATAATTATCAAAATGAATGCTTAAACTCAACGGTGAACTATTACAGCTTGATGCTAAACCTGTTGTGAAACTCCAAACCGGACCTGTAGTGGTACCTGCACTGTTGTTTTCGTCAATTCTCCAGTAATAGGTAGTATTTTCGGCCAGTGTTCCCGGGTCGAAAGTAGTTACAGTATAAAAATTCTGAAATTCAGTGTTATCTGGGGTTGGGTCGGTACCAAAATAAACATCGTGTGAAGTTGCCCCGCTTCCTGCAGTCCAACTCAAATCGGCTGTTAAGCTAACATTCGTTGCACCATTGGCTGGGTTCGGGTTGCTTGCTGCACCTGGCAATGCAGGCGTACTGCTCTGAGGTCCAAACAATTCTATTTCACATAATTGTGTCATGCTTACATTTTCATCGTTTTTGGTAATGTTTAAACGATAATAACTGTAAGTGGCTGTATTTGTAAAAGGAAACTCACGACGCTGAAATCTGCTTGTAAAAGTTTCGTTGCTCCAGCTATTTAATGTTGTCCAGCTGGATCCATTATTTGAACCCTGAAGGTTGAAATCCTTTGGATCTCGGCCAAAATCATCGTTGGCACTAACTATAGCTAACTTATTGACAGATACGGCTGTGGGTAATTGTATCTGAATCCAGCTTGGGCTGCTTGTGCCGGGAACGCCACCATTATCGAGCCATTTGCTCCATGTTGAATTTTGAGTGCCGGCTGCGAATAAATTATCGAATGCCCTGGCTGCTGATTCAGTTGTACTAATCTGCGCCCTGGCAGTAATTGTTCCGGTTCCAACAGGATCAGTTTGATCAATGCTAACAGATGCATCAGTTCCGGTGGTGAAGCTCCAAACTGTTCCTGTGGTTGTGCCCTGTGCGTTGACTTCGTCAATTCTCCAATAATAAGTGGTGTTTTCTGTGAGTGTTCCGGGATCAAAAGTTGTCCCAACCTGATTGCCTTGTAATTCACTGGCATCAGGTGTATTATCTGTACCGAAATATACATTACGTGAGGTGGTACTGCTTCCTGCAGTCCAGCTTAAGTCAATATTTCTGCTCACATTGGTAGCCCCATTTGATGGCGAAGGATTACTTGCCTGACCTGGCATTGCGCCAATATCCAATGCATTGTTAATTGCATTTGCATAATCAGCTACTTTTGAGGAGTTTTTAATATGATCGTATAACCAAACCCATCCGCCAGTTATACCACACTGATTTTGCCATGTATTTAACTGACTTTCAACCTGACTTGCGGTTTTGCTCGCTGTTTCCAATCCGGGCCAAATGGGCAGGCCTCCGATGTTCCAACTGCAGGGATTATTACCAGCACCTCCGGCATAAC
This sequence comes from Bacteroidales bacterium, assembly GCA_029210905.1. GTDB lineage: Bacteria > Bacteroidota > Bacteroidia > Bacteroidales > NBLH01 > NBLH01. The sequence continues at coordinate 4,762 of JARGGF010000354.1, forward strand.
ATTGCAGGTAAACCCCATCAACTGCTCCAGGTCGCTGGCTGTTGGTGTTGACGGCTACCGAATTCCAGAAACTTGAAGCTGTATAAGGGCAAAGGGTTACTTTGTATCCTAAATCTGCAAGCATTACAGCAAATGCCGTAGCCGATGCCGCGTCGTAGGTGCTTTCATCGTCAAAATTAACAGCGTCTATCTGGGGGATGGCTTCTTTTAATGCTTTAAAGTTTTCATAAAGTTTACTACCGGGGCCGGTTCCTTCCGAATTTACCAATGTTTTAATATGCGCAAAAGTAGAAGAACCCCAGCCACTTAAGCCTACTTCTATTCTGTTTATAGATGTTGGAGCAGTTTTAAGGAGCGCCATGTCGCTGGCGAAATATGGATAAGTGGCATTGCCAATGTATTGTCCGTTTTCTATAAGCGGGAATTCCGCATTGAAGTTTAAATCACCATTGGTGTTCATCACATGAATGGTCCAGACAACAACAAAAGTGTAGCCAGAGTTTCGTAATTCGTTAATCGAAAAACTTCTATCGTAGTAGATGGGGCCTCCGGCAAATATCCCGGATTGGGCAAAAAGACTGCCCGACAAAATAAAGCTGACAATAATAGCCAGTCCTGTTTTTTTCATTAAGCGTAATTTTTTTTTCATAAACTTGTTGTTAATTTGTTAGTAAATAAATAGTATCAATTCCACAACCGACTATTATTTTGGTCAGGATTACAGAATGTTGAAGAAGATGCTATAGTAAATCTTCATTTCATTCAAGAAGCATGTTTAAGAACAAATGTTTAATACCTGACAATCAATATATTCTACTGTGTTTTTAACAATACTAAGTAAATGAAGTAGGGTTAAAATCGGATTAATTTTTAATTAAAAGGCAGATTTTTGAGTTAATGAAAATGAAAAATTAATTTCGCACAGATGGTGAAATACCTTTAAAATGTATTGGCAATATATTTATTAAGCTGCTTACAAGGACCTTCTGAGTGCCT
>JARGGF010000355.1 GCA_029210905.1 Bacteroidales bacterium
TATTATCAGGATACACGACTATATTAAACTCTAAAAATAAAATACAATGGATACAAAATTTAAAGAAAGAGTAAATGCTTTTTTAGCTCAAAAAAACATTGCTTTTGCAGGTTATTCAAGCGAGGGAGCAGAAGTAGCCAATCACCTTTACGATAAATTCGAAAAAAATGGTTACAATGTTTACGCGGTGAATTTAAAAGCTGATGAAGTAAAAAATGTTACCTGTTACCCCGATCTAAAATCGATACCAGAAAAAATAGATGCTGTAATGATAAGCACCCCACCAAAAGGGACTCTTGAAGTGGTAAAACAATGTGTGGAATTAGGTATTAAACATGTCTGGATTCATAAATCCATTGGTGAAGGAAGTTACAACAAAGAGGCTGTTCAACTTGCCGAAAATAACGACATTGAGATAATCCCGATGGCCTGTCCAATGATGTTTTTGAAACCAGATGCCTTTCATGCATGTTTTAAGTGGATTTTAAACATCAGGGGCAAATTAAAAATTAAAGAAGAACAAAAAAACTAATTGTGTAATTTTAATCAACCTGTATTATTTTTTAACGTAATGATTATCAGATAATCGGGGTAAGGTAAAATAAAAATGAAAATATATTTTGCAGGATCCATTTCAGGCGGCAGGGCTGATGTACCACTTTATCATAAGATAATTACGCAATTAAAAATTTACGGCGAAGTGCTGACCGAATTTATTGGAAATGCTGAATTATCAGGGTTGGGTGAGAAAAATTTGAGTGACGAGTTTATCCATGATCGCGACCTCGAATGGCTCCTGAGTTCTGATGTTGTGGTTGCTGAAATTACAACACCAAGTTTAGGGGTAGGTTATGAAATAGGAAGAGCCATTGAAAATGGAAAGAAAATTCTTTGTTTGTACCGAACTGTGAAAGGAAAAAGAATTTCAGCAATGATCAAAGGAGCGAAAGGTTTAAAGGTAAAGAAATATACTGATTTTGAAGACATTAAATTAATACTTGAGGATTTTTTTAAATAGTTGCTAAGTAATTTCATAATTGCAGGAGCACAAAATTGATACTTATGGAAGGAACAGTAAGAAAAGATATTAAAGCTGGAATAGAAGTGGCTATTGTGCTAAAAGAAGACCAAAGATCAGGAAAATTAACAGAAGGCATTGTAGAAAAAATTTTAACAAACAGCCCTAATCATCCTCATGGAATAAAGGTAAGGTTAACAAGTGGAGAAGTTGGCAGGGTGAAAAAAATATTGTCTTGATAATTCTACTATTTTAATTCAAATGGCAAATCATCCTGTCAATTTGGCTGTAAGATTTATTCTTGAACTCGTGGCGCTATTTGCTGCTGCCTATTGGGCCTACAATTTAGCAAATTCAACTTATTCAATTATTTTTAGTATACTGCTACCGTTAATGCTTGCAACAATTTGGGGTGTATTTAATGTTAAAAATGATCCCAGTAGATCAGGAAAGGCTGTTATAACAATTCCAGGTGTAGTACGCTTACTAATTGAATTACTGATATTTGGACTGGCCACGTGGTTTTTAAATAATAGCGGGCTTAAGTTATTTTCATGGATATTTTTGTCGATAATTACTATTCATTACCTTATTTCTTTTGAAAGGATAAAATGGTTGCTGAGAAAATGATCCTATCAAGAATGACCAACATTCATTCTTTTTTCCTATATTTGATCAGCAAACATTAAGACCATGACAACAAGGAAAAACTATTACGAATTGAAGAAGAATGTCATGCAATACATAAGCATGGCAAAGGGATTTGATGGCAAGCAGCTGATTGAAATTTTAAAAAAGCATTTAAATAAAGGTTCCTCAGTTTTGGAACTTGGAATGGGTCCCGGCAAGGATCTTGACATGTTAAAAAAAGATTTTAGAGTAACTGGTTCGGATATTTCAGCAATTTTTCTGGAAAGATATATTAAAAAAAATCCTGACGCAGATCTTATCTATCTTGATGCTGTTACCTTAAACACAAAAAGAAAATTTGATTGCTTATATTCTAACAAAGTATTGCATCATTTGTCAACAAAAGAATTAAAAGCATCGATAAAAAGACAAAAAAAACTCTTAAACCCAAATGGAATACTATTCCACAGTTTCTGGAGAGGCGATAACGAGGAGGATTACAAAGGATTACATTTTGTTTATTACACCAAAGATGAACTTATTAATTATTTTGGAAAAGATTATGAAATAATTGATGTACAATTATATAAAGAAATGGAGCCAGATGACTCTATCTACATTATTTTAAAAAACTCTTAATTTATTAAAACCGATTGTCATGAACATGAAATTATGGATCATCATTGCCCTTTCTACACTATTACTTGAAAATAAAACTGATAAATTTACCATCACATTTAAATCTGATAATGAAGAATTTAAACTTGATGTAAGTGCCATTAAATCAACTTATTGGAACATTTACATTCCTGATGAAGCTGATAAAAATAAATTGATCCCTCTCAATTACATGATGAGCAAGGAAGGCGTTTTTCGTACGATTTTAATGGGCGAATTAAAAATGAATGAATTTATCAATTTCAATGGTGTTGACTGGGATAAAACCAATAAAGTTGGCATGTTACAAGAGGGAGCAAAAGATATTAATATTGAGCGGCTTGATGATAAAAAAATGATACGTTTCAGCCAGAAAAACGGAAAATTAATAGGCGACAAGGAAGAAATAACGGTAACATGGGAATAACGCAATTAATGAATTGCCTTATTATTTGCTAATTGGATGATAAAAGTTAATTTATTTAGCCTCTTTTTTGCCTTATTCGTAAATACTTTGTTTGCGCAGGACGATGTAATTTCTGCCATTAGGCAGGAATATAATGACTACAGCAAATTAATTGAGAATTCAAAAGAGGAAGGACTTGATTTTTTTCCGCCAGGTTTTGAAATAAACACAGTTCAAAACAGGCCTGCACTTGGGCCTGTTGCTATTAAAATTACCTACTACTACACCGAAATTGGCGACGAAGAAGAACCTGATTGGTATAAAAATCAAGCAGTTATCCGCAAAGTAATCTATATAGAGAGCATGCCCTCTTACAAGGACTATCGGGAGTTTTTCTACAATGAATCAGGACAGATTCTCTTTTATTATTCAAAGCTGACAGGATATTCGTGTGGAGAAAAACGATTGTATTTTAGTAACGGTAAATTAATAAAAATAAAATTCAACCCACTTGAAGGTGCGGATTGTATTGGAGATGAAAAATTTCCTGATTTTACAAGGCTTACAGGCAAACTAACGAAAGACGATCTGGACTGGGAAAAATGGGTGCTCGACAAAGCTAAAATCCATGTAAAAGCCATAGAAAGCCTGTATAAAGGAACTCAGTAGTTCCTGTATTAGAAAAAGACTCATTCAACAATTAAGGTCATACCTTCTAAAATAAAAAGTCCAAATTACTTTAAGAGTTAAGCTAAATCTCATTATTTCGAAGTATTAACAAGTTTTCCAAAAACAAAAAGAAAAGCCTGGTGGCTTTCTGTAAAAGTTACCTGTTCTTATATTGCAAAATGTATTTCAACCTCAATTTTATTAAATTGCACCTTTTTGAATTTATAAAGAAAGAAAAAAATGAAACAACTTATCGTAATAGCATTTCTTATTTTGATAATAGGATGCAAAATGAAAAATAATAAGGAAGAACAGGAAAATAACGCATACTCCTTTTATCTTGGCACCTATACCGATGCAGAAAGCAAAGGGATTTATAAGTACTTTCTGCATACAAACGGAACTTTGCAAAAAGGAGGACTGGCGGCAAAATCTGAGAATCCTTCCTTTCTGGCCTATAGTGATGATAAAAAATATTTACTGGCGGTGAATGAAATTAATAACGAAGAAAATGTTGGTACCATTGAGTCATTTTTAACAGGCAAGGACAGTCTTTCATTTATATCGCGCAGTCAGACAGGGGGCGCCCATCCTTGCTTTATTTGCATAAATAAAAGCGGATATATACTTACTGCCAATTATACAGGTGGAAATGTTGGATTACTTCAGATAAATTTAAACGGTGTACTAAGCAACTTGCTTGATTTACAACAACATAATGGAAGCGGTACTACTGAGCGACAAAAGGGGCCACATGCACATTATGCTTGTTTTGAACCCGGGAGCAATAGGGTAGTATCCTTAGATTTAGGTACCAATGAGCTTTGGTTTTCGGTGCTGGACACCACGGTGAATAAACTTGTTCCATCTGCTCCTTACAAACTAGCTATGAAAGAAGGTGCCGGCCCAAGGCATTTGGCGTTTCATCCAAATGGGAAATGGCTTTATGTACTAAATGAGCTAAACAGCACTATTTCAATAGTTCAGAAAAATGAGGCAAATGAATTCGAAATTACTACTTCAGTTTCTACGCTTCCAAATGGATTTACCGGGCCCAATACAGGAGCAGAAATTATAATCTCATCGGATGGGCACTTCTTGTATGCTTCGAACCGCGGACATAATTCAATAGCAATTTTTGGAATAAATAAAAATGATGGAACGCTTGTTTTAGTCGAACACGAACCAACTCACGGAGACAGTCCACGAAATTTTGCACTCACACCAGATGAAAAATTCCTGCTGGTAGCCAATCAGAAATCGAATAATATTGTATCGTTTACACGTGATGTAACAAATGGGATGTTAAAATTCGCAGATAAAATAGAGGCCCCTAGTCCGGTTTGTATTTTGTTTTAGCGGAAATTATTGCAAATATTTGTCAGCCTCCAAACAATTTTACCAACTTATATTCTAATATAGGTTAGTCTTGATTTTAAATCATTTACACCAAAAAAAATATTGAATTATTTACACTTCCCAATCAAAATAACCGATATTTATATAACCAGCTATTGCAGGATAATATTGAATGATTATTTTTGCGCCTTAACAAAAAATAAAAATTATGAAAAAACTAATGATTTTAATGTTATGTATCGGTTTTGCAATGGCAGTAAATGCACAGGAAGAAACAGAAACCATTAAACAAAGTGCAGGTGATAAAAACCTTGAACTGCAATTTGATCCGGGAGCAATTTTTAATGCTTCAAAAGGATACAATTTCTTAAGCAATGGTGCCGGAATCCGTTTTCGTTATTTTAAATCAGAAACTATTGCATATCGTTTAAATGTAAATATTAACTACTCAAATACAAGTACAATTACACAGGAAGCTGACGATGCATTGAACCTTCTTGAATTAAAAGATAAAAATTCTTTTCTAGGTATTACTTTAAGTCCCGGAATTGAAAAGCATTTTGCCGGCACCAAAAGGTTATCTCCCTATATCGGAGGACAAGTATCAGTAGGCTACAGAACCAGCACAGAAAAAGAGGAATATCAGGACGTTCAGGAAAAGTATGTTTACAAAACAAAAAATGGAAATTTTGGAGATGGATTAAATATTGGTCTGGCTGCCTTGGCTGGTGCTGATTTTTATTTTGCCCCCAAATTATATTTAGGCGTTGAACTAAGTTATGGAATCAATTATTTTAAGGCTGCTAAAACTAAAATTACTGATTCAGCCCCAAATACCCAAGATGTAGAATCAACCATAGGAAATACAAACAGTTTGTCCTTTCAACCCAGTGCAATGGGGATATTTAGGTTAGGTTTTTTATTCTAGAAAAACTAGTATTTAATACCTACAAGCATAAAAATATTACATGAGGCTGTTTAAAAAGACAAAGAGGTCTGATTTATCAGCCTCTTTTTT
>JARGGF010000356.1 GCA_029210905.1 Bacteroidales bacterium
TACTCTCGCGCAAGCAATTAACGAATTACTCCAAATAGTATAATACAAAAGCCCGGCAAAAATACCAGTCCCTCTTATTTTCAACCCACTTCCATATTATTTTTATTGCTGCATTCGCAGGGTACGAGTTACAAACTCGCACCAGCTACCACGCTAAATATCAGGACCAGCGGGTGAAAACTAAGCTTAAGTGTTGGCATTTCGAGCTTTATTTTAGTGAAGCTGTATATTTGTTTCCATTTAATATCACGGAATATTTATCCTTCGTTATTTTCTCATTAATTCTTTCATTGAAATCAAAAAGTTTATGACAATTTGGACAAAGAATAAGAATATTATCTAAAGTATCTTTTCCTCTTTTTGATTTTGCATTAATATGACAGGCTTCAATGTAAAAATCACCACTTGCTTTAGGGATTTTTGTTGAACAGAATTGACATCTATAATCCCTATATTTTTTAATCTGAACCATCAAATAGTTGTATCGCTTAAAGGTTTTACCATTAAGTATTATTTTTTCAGATTTATCATTTTCGCAATTAATGATCCTATTTAATAAGTCTTTTTTGTCATAATCATTAGAATTATTCTCTTTTTGATGTTCTATCTCAGTTTGCTCTAAAATATTTTCAAATGTTTCAATCTGTTGATAATTATATATTAAGGCTTTTCCTGGATAAACCGCAACAAGAAAATGGTTCAATGAATCTGCTTTATAATAATTATTAAGGTTTGAATAATCTTTAATCAGATTTTCCTGAATGTTTTTAACCAATTCATAGTTTTTCCAACTCTTTGACGAAGATATTTTATATCCAAGTTTGTTTAACGCATTTAAGGTTTTATTATTCATAATCGGGTATTGGCTGTAATCAATCCGGTTTAGATATATTGTAGCTATACCAACCCCAAATCCAGGGAAAGCATCAAGCCTATGAAACCAATCTTCTAGCGAAAATTTATCAGTAAAAGGTTCTAAGACAAAACTTTTTAAGTTATTAAAATCCTTAGTTGCCAAATCACGGAATTTATTCTTTGCTCGATCCCCGCCTGATTGAATATGTCCTCCCTTGCTTACAAAATCATAAAAAAAATCAATAAAATCATTTTTTGATAAAGAATTCAGGTTGATATAAGTAATGGTATCTTTATAAAAATCCACATATAACCTATGTGAATCATTACTCCACCAATCCTCAAAATCATGTATAATCTTATCTAAATAATCTTTTCTGTTCATTTTTAAACGTTTTTTATTTGTAGTATCCCGTCAGCAACAATGCCAACATTCATATAAACTAACATTTCCCACAATTAGCACCCCCATGTTTGTTTATCCATCCTAAAATTACTCCTTTTATTCATTTTTCCAAAGCATATCGTTTTGTAAACATTTTTTCCGCCTTTCTGCAAGCCTGCAAAATGCTGAACAAAACTTTTCGCCTTTTTAAATGTTGCAAAAAGCTAAACGGAAATGTTTCGGGTCATTGCAAGGCTGCAAAATGTTGAACGGAAATATTTATACCTGCTGCAAGCGTGCAGAATATAGAAATGAAAGTGATTTAGGTCGCTGCAAAGCTGCAGAAAGGTAAATAAAGCTGTTTTGGGACTTTTTCATGTCAAAGTGGCGCATAAAGGAACTTTTTGGGGCTGTTGTAGTGGTAAAAATGGGCAAAACGGAAATATTTCTGCTTTATGCAAGCATGCGGAACATAAAAATGAAAATGATTGGGGTCATTGCAAGGCTGCAGAAAGGTAAATAAAGTTGTTTTGGGGCTTTTTCATGTCAAAGTGGCGCATAAAAGAGCTTTTTTGGGCTGTTGCAGAGGTAATAAAGGGCAAAATGGAAATGTTTCTGCCTTCTGCATGTGTGCGGAACATAAAAATGAAAATGATTTAGGTAATTGCAAGGCTGCAAAAAGGTAAATAAAGCTGATTTTGGCTGATGCAATGTTAAAAAAGGGCAAAATGAAAATGTTTTTGCCTTCTGCAAAACTGCTGAACATTGATTGGAAATATTTCAGCCTTCTGCAGCTTTGCAAAAGGCTGAAAAAAGAGTTCCACAATAATTTAACAAGGTCATTAGACAAATAGTCATTGGTCATTTTAATGACAAATTACCAGTTACTAGTGACAAAAAGAATAAAGCTATATTTCTACAAGTTCAATACAAGGATTTGTTAGTAAAACAATATTGGGTATTACCTATATGAGTCTACCAATGTTTCTAACTCGCTGTAGGCTTTTTTTAAAGCATCGGTTGGCGATACCCTGATTACTGAAAAAATTTGAATAATCAGCTCTTCAATGGCATGGATAAGTTCGGGGGCAACAGCACTGGCCGACTCAAGGGTGGCAACTGCCGTGCTTTCTTCTACAAAATCATTGGCCATGTCTTTAAAACGCAAGTTGACCTCTTTTATCAAAGGTATCCATCGGCCAATGGCAGGACTCGTCAACGGGCTTAGATCTATCTTTTCTGCTTCTTCCATACAATTGTCAATGGCAGCAGTTTCTTCGTTATAAGGCAGTCCGTTTATTTTAATGCCATACTTTTTCGAAAGGGCCTTCAGTTTATTTACGGTTTCAATAGCGGCTTTATCTGTATAAGGGTAATAAGTTTCTGCTTTTATATCAAAGAAAAAGCCTGACGAATAGCGGTCGCGTTCTTTATCAACTGTTTTTTTTTCTGCCCTGGCTTTGTTTTTTAATACCCCTTCTTTAAAGGGTGTAAACTCTTTTTCAACTTGTTGTTTTTGTTCCTCCACTTCTGTAAGAGGTGTACAAATTTTAAGTGTGGCTTCGGTTAAACTTTGTAACTCGGCAATTCTAAGTCGGGGCAAGGTGATAATTTCCATGAATATTTGGTTTTAAATTAATAATTTGATAACAGCGTAAATATATAAATTATTGTAAAAAATAATGCCATTTTTTTTCATTATTGCTTCAAAAGTGGCTTTAAGCCACAGCTACAACGCAGCCCCAAAGCTGCCGCGCGATTCCTCTCGCGAGGCTATAAAATACCACTCGAGATAACTCGAGCGGCAAAGGGTACTTTTTTTGGAAACCAACCTGTCTCAATTTATCGGGAGAAAACATCTATCAAACAGATTGACATAGATTGACACGGATTGCTCGAACCAACGCTCCAAGAAGCCCCCGTGCCGGGGGGTTGGGGGTTACTCTCGCGCAAGCAATACTTAATTGTACACTGATTGTTTATGATGTTTATGATTTTTATAGAATCGATTTGATGTCCGATTTCTAACTTTCTCCTACTAAGCTTATTTATTAAAAAAATCCATCACATCATCATTATCAATAGCATCAGATGATTTGTTTAATTTATTGGCTGCCACTTCAATAATAGTTTTATTTTGGAGCGATCCGGCAGCTAAATAAACAAAGTTGCCATTAATAGCAGGGATGGTGCTGTTCCCCTTGTTTGGGATTAGCTTATATGAAATTTCAAAGTTTTTTTCTTTGGGTAGTTTTTTCCAGATTAATTCCACTTTATTATTATCAAAAGAGAAACCGGCTTTTTTACTGTCAATTACAGATGCTGTATATCCGGCAGGTATTATTTCTTCTATTTTAGCAGCACTTTGAACGATCCCCCTGCTTATTAATAATTTCACTACCAATGCATTATGTTCTTTCGAGAAAGTTGGTTTTATTCTAAGGCACTGCACTTGTGCCGGATCTTTTGGTGGGAAATTTATCTCAGTTTTTTGTTTCTTTTCAGTCAGGGTAAAAGCTTCTCCGGGTGCAAAAATCTTAATAATATCCTGTTCCAGATTGACTGTCCCTCTCTGATTTTTGTATATATAAGTAAATTGGGCAGGTAAGCTAAATTCACCTTTTATATTTGCATCCACAATTACGTTGTAACTAATGGTAATTTGAGGGGAGCGGGGCAGACGCAACCAGGTAAATTTCACCATCTGATCGCTAAAACTAAACTCGGCTGCACCTGATTTGTTTTCAATTGCTTTAAAACCAGCAGGCAGCTTTTGTTTTAATTCAGCAAAATGCTTTAAATCGAGCTTGTTAATGGTTATTTCTATGGTAAACTTATCGCCAGCATGAACATTGTTCGGCATTTTGGCTTTTATCCAGACAGGATTGTCCTGAAATCCTGAAAAAGCAAAAAAAGGAAATAGTAAGGCAATTATTAACTTATTCATACCAATTGAGTTTAGTTTAATAATGTTAATTCAATTTCGTTTAGTTATGGCATCTCAAAAAATTAAGCAGGTCATTAGTAATTGGTCATTTAATGACTAATGACCAGTGACCAATTACTACAGGAGTAAAGCCATATTTGTTAACTGAACGACATTGAATGTATATTTATTAATATTACAACAAAGATAGTAAAAATGTCGCGTAAACAAGTCATTTTGTCTTCCATAACAACATAAAAAAACTTCCATGCTTCGTTAGGTGGCGAAGATGGAAGTGATTATTGTAGTGTAAACCCTGCTTTTCAGCGTGCTGGCAGGGTCTGACTTATTTGTTTAAATTAAAAATCTCTTCTTTGATGGACTGCTTCATTATCAACCAGTTCATCAAATTGAAGATATTCATAGATAGTACTTTCAGCTGGCAAAATGGTACTATTGTATATCTCAAAGTATTCATCAACAGTTGGTATTTTATTGTTTATTGAAACAATGGCAGCCAGTTCTGCAGAGCCAAGGTAAACATTTGCTCCTTTTCCCATCCTGTTGTTAAAATTCCTTGTTGATGTTGAAAATACTGTAACACCATCAGGCACACGTAACTGGTTCCCCATACAAATGGAACAGCCCGGCATTTCAATTCTGCCTCCTATGCTGCTAAAAGTAGAGAAATAGGCCTCATCCTTTAATTTAGCCTGATCCATCCTTGTAGGTGGAACAATGTAGGTGCGTACATTTTCATTTCTTTTATGTTTTTTCCAGATTTCACCGGCTGCCCTAAAATGACCAATGTTGGTCATGCAAGAACCAATAAATACATCGTCTATTTTGGTTCCGGCAACGTCTGAAAGCACTTTAACATCATCAGGATCGTTCGGACAGGCTAAAATTGGCTCGTGAATATCTGCTAAATTAATTTCAAGAACGGCAGCATATGCGGCATTTTCATCCCTTTCCATTAGTTTAGGGTTTTTCAACCACTCTTTTAGGGCCAATATTCGGTTTTTAATTGCCTCTTCAGCTTTGTAACCATCTTTTAACATTCTTTCAAGCAGGGCTACATTGGAACGAACATAATCCGAAACTGATTTTTCAGAAAGCTTGATAGTTGCAGCAGCAGCACTTCGTTCAGCGGCAGCATCGGTTAGCTCAAATGCTTGTTCTACAGTAATATCGGGCAAACCCTCCATCTCGAGAATGCGGCCATTAAACACATTAATTTTGTTCTTTTTTGGTACGGTTAGCATTCCTTTTTCAATGGCAAAATATGGAATCGCATTCACCACATCACGCAAGGTAATGCCTGGTTTTAATTTTCCTTTAAATTTAACCAAAACCGATTCGGGCATATCAAGAGGCATAAAACCCAATGCGCCCGCAAAAGCTACCAGGCCCGATCCTGCAGGAAATGATATTCCCAAAGGGAAACGGGTATGAGAATCACCTCCTGTACCAACAGTATCAGGCACCAGCAATCGATTTAGCCATGTATGTATCACCCCATCACCAGGGAGCAATGAAAGACCGCCACGTTCAATGGTAAACTGAGGCAATTTTTTATGCG
>JARGGF010000357.1 GCA_029210905.1 Bacteroidales bacterium
TATAAAAATCTAACTTCTAATAACATGGCAAGCTTAAAAGTTCTTATAGTTGATGATGAACCCGGAATTCGGATGGGAATTTTAAGGATTTTAAGGAACTTCACGGTAAGTTATCCCTTTATGGAAGAAGATTTTGATTTCATTTCCATTGAAGCAGAAACCGGTGAAAAAGCTATTGAAATTATTGATAGCGAAGAAGTTGATATTATATTGCTGGATAACAAGTTACCTGGTATTGAAGGTATTGAAGTACTTGATTATATCAAAAAGAAAAATTATAATGCACTTATAATGATGATTACATCATATGCCTCTCTGGAATTGGCCATTAAAGCAACCCAAAAAGGTGCCTATAATTTTGTACCTAAGCCATTTACCCCAGAAGAGCTGCGTGCAGCCATGGAAAATATCACAAAAAAGTTGTACCTGCAACGTATGACGCAGAATTTACATAAAGAAGGCAAGCAAATCAGGTTTCAATTTCTTTCCGTGTTATCACATGAGCTAAAATCGCCCATTAATGCCATTGAGGGTTACCTAAATATCATGAAAGATAAACAGGCAGGCGACAATATTGATGATTACCAGGTAATGATTAACCGCTCAATTGAGCGAATCAAAGGCATGCGTAGTCTGATTTTCGACATGCTTGATTTTACAAGGATTGAATCGGGCAAGAAAAAAAGGAACCTTTCCAAAACAGATATTTGCGAAATTGCAAAAATGGCCATTGATACTATGGAACCTATGGCCATTCAAAAAAATATCAAGATAATAAAAAACTTCGATGAAGAGGTAATTCTAAACGGAGATGCCAATGAAATTGAAATAATCTTTAACAACTTGATTTCTAATGCAATAAAATACAATATTGAAAATGGGAAAGTGGATATTTCCATTTTTACTAAGGATAATAATGTGGTAATAATAGTTGAAGATACAGGAATTGGTATGTCTGAGGTGGATACCAAAACCCTTTTTAATGATTTTGTGAGAATAAAGAACGAAAAAACTAAAAATATAACCGGAAGCGGGTTGGGATTATCCATCACTAAAAAAATCATTGATTTATATGATGGCAAAATTAAGACAAAAAGTAAAGAAGGTTCCGGAACAAAATTTACGATAACTATACCCAGGAAATAAAATATTTCCAATTTCATAAAGCAAATAAATTAAGTTTTAGTCTTAAACATAGACTCTAAATTTCACTGTTTTAAGAAGGTGAATATCAATCCAATATAATTCTATAAGATTTCTATTGATAATAATCCATGAATTGTAGCACTTCAAATTTTGTATTTAAAGATTAATACTTACTTTTGCAAATTATTTTCTATAAGGCAAAATGAGTCGCTTAAGTCAATATGATATACATTTTTCTGGCTTAAAGCCTGGAAAACACGAGTTCGAATACGAAATAAACAAAGATTTTTTTTCATTTTTTGAAAACGAGGATATTGTTGATGCAGATATTTCTGTACTTGTTAATTTTGAAAAAAACGAAAGATATCTTGCACTGGAATTTGATTTACAGGGAGTTGTAAAAACAATTTGTGACAGATGTCTTGAAAACATTGAGCTGGAAATTGATTATACACCAGGTTTGTATGTCAATTTTGGCGATGAAACTTCTGATTTGACTGACATAGACGACACAATGGTATTGTCCAGATCAGCAGACAAAATAGAATTGGCTAAACATTTATATGATTATATTTGCTTAAATTTGCCCATTCAAAAAGTTCATCCTGAAGATGAAAATGGCGAGAGCACTTGTAATCAGGAAATGATAAAAAAAATAGAACAGTACCAGCTTGGAAATGTTGAATCCGAAGAAACTGACCCACGTTGGGATAAACTTAAAAATTTATTTAATTAATACATTGAACATCATATAGTTAACTGAAATAATTTTAGAACAATGGCACATCCAAAACACAAAATTTCAAAGACGAGAAGAGATAAGAGAAGGACACATTACAAAGCAACTGCTGCAACATTGGCTACCTGTTCGAATTGTGGTGCAACTCACCAATATCATAGAGTTTGTCCTGAATGTGGACACTACCGTGGAAAACTTGCAACAGAAAAAGAAGCAACATTATAGCGTTTCGCAAATAAGGCATGGTTCAATTCTTTTGCGGCAAAAAAAAGTGCTCTAATCTGCTTAAAGCACTCAATTTTCCAGAAGTCATTCATAATTTATCAACTTTTTAATTTGCATTATTCACAGGAATAGGCAAATTTAAATTGCTATGGAGTCTATCCAATTTTTGTTGATAAGATTTAAAAATATAAGTGCCTGGTTTCAAAACCGGGCATTATAGTTTTTATGGTATGAGCCTGTTTTAATAGTGTTCCTAAAAAAGAGATTAACCATGTGAAAATTCGATTTTAAGTCTATTGATATCCAATAGCTTAGGATTTGTAGAATAAAAATATTTTTTCGATTGAAAGAAAGACATTAATATCGCATTTTATTATAGTGTGTAAAATACCAGGGAATGTAGTACCTGATTATTTAACGAGATAATTAATTATGACACAAATTAAAGCTGCAATTACAGGTGTAGGAGCATTTGTTCCTGATTATGTTCTGTCTAACGATGAGCTTTCTACCATGGTGGACACGTCCGACGAATGGATAATGACCCGGATTGGTATTAAAGAAAGAAGAATTCTAAAAGGGAAAGCCAAAGGGACCTCAGATATGGGGGCCAAAGCAGTTCAAAATTTATTGGAAAAAACAGGAACCTCGCCTGATGAAGTTGAACTGTTAATTTGCAGTACGGTAACGCCCGATATGCTTTTCCCAGCCACAGCAAATATCATTTGCGACAAGGTAGGAATAAAAAATGCTTTTAGCTTTGACCTAAATGCAGGATGTTCAGGTTTTTTATATGGCTTAACCACTGCAAGTCAGTACATTGAATCCGGAAGATACAAAAAAATAATTTTGGTAGGGGCCGATAAAATGTCCTCTATTGTAAATTACACCGATCGGGCTACTTGTCCAATTTTTGGTGACGGTGCCGGAGCAGTACTCATAGAGCCTGCTACAGATGAAAATGGAATTATTGATTTCAAAAACCAGGTAGATGGTTCAGGAAGAAAACATTTGCATCAGAAAGCAGGTGGTTCTGTTAAACCACCAAGCTATGAAACTATTGATAACCAGGAGCATTACATTTATCAGGAAGGTCAGGTTGTTTTTAAGTATGCTGTTTCAAGAATGGCCGATATTTCAGTAGAAATTATGGAAAGAAATAATTTAACTGCTGAAACATTAAATTGGTTGGCACCTCACCAGGCAAATCTTAGAATAATTGAAGCCACAGGTAGAAGAATGGGATTAGCCCCTGAAAAAGTAATGGTTAATATCCAAAATTTCGGAAATACTACCGATGCAACAATACCTTTATTACTAAACGATTACGAATCGCAATTAAAAAAAGGAGACAATATTATTATTGCCACTTTTGGAGCAGGTTTTACCTGGGGTGCCATGTACATAAAATGGGCATATGATCATCAGAAATAATAATATTTCAAAAATATTCATTACATTGCATTATTATACCAAACTAACATTAATCAAAAGATTATGGATCTGAAAGAAATACAAGATTTCATTAGAGTAATTGCAAAATCTGGTGTTACTGAAGTAAAAATTGAAACAGAAGATTTAAAGTTAACAATAAAAACACCCCCAAAAGGGAAAGCAGGACTACCCACTGAAACCACTGTGATTCAGCAAATACCAATGCAATCGCATTTGGCTACAATGCCGCCAATACATATGAATCCAAACATGCAGACCACCCCTCCTGTAAACGTTACAACTGAAACTGAGGTTAAAAAAGAGGAGCCTGCAAGTAAGTTAATTGAGATTAAATCGCCAATGGTAGGGACTTTTTATAGGAGACCTGCACCTGACAAACCTGCTTACCTGAGTGTAGGCGATGAAGTAGAACCCGGCAAAGTGGTTTGTATTATAGAAGCAATGAAACTTTTTAATGAAATTGAATCTGAAGTAAGTGGTAAAGTCGTAAAAATCCTGGTTGAAGATTCAAGTCCTGTCGAATTTGATCAACCACTCTACCTTTTAGAACCTAAGTAATTAACTAACAATTAACTAGCTATGAAAAAAAATTTGCTGTCCCTTTCTGTGTTGGCAATTGCTGTTTTAATATTAACTGCATGCCCATACGCTTCAAAAGTGCCCATTGATGTGGCCGGTGTTAAAATTCAAAAAGAGCTACTAGGCAAATGGGTTAAAGCTGGCGATCAGGAAAAAGAAAACCCTGAGTATTTTGTAATTTCACCTATAGGCGATGTCAAATACAATATCGTGAAAAACGAATACAATACCTACGATAGTGCCTACAAGCAAACCATCTACATCTCCCATATTTCTAAAGTTGATAATTTATCTTTTATGAATATGCAGCAGGATGGAAAAGGTGATTATTACCTATATAAAATTGATTTAGGCTCAGATGAATTTACGCTTTTTGAACTCACTGACAATATTGATGAAAAATTCAACACATCGGAAGAGTTAAAAGCTTTTGTTCAAAAAAATATGAATCTTAGCTTTTTCTATAATAAAGATGAAGAAAGATACATAAAAAGTAACTAGTACTGCGTATAGCTATACATGTCAGGTAAAAACACCAGATAAATACAGCTGCCAGGTATTGCCACCTGGCAGCGTAAATGAAATTTCATATTTTATAAGACACTTATAAACAATTTGCTACGCATTCCGAAAATGTAATTCTATGTTTAAAAAAATATTGGTAGCCAACCGAGGTGAAATTGCCTTAAGGATTATACGTACCTGCAAAGAAATGGGGGTTCAAACAGTTGCAATCTATTCAACTGCTGATAAAGAAAGCCTGCATGTGCGGTTTGCTGACGAAGCGGTTTGCATAGGACCAGCGGCCAGTAGCCTGTCCTATTTAAATATTCCGGCCATACTTTCCGTAGCCGAAATTACAAATGCAGATGCAATACATCCGGGTTATGGCTTTTTGTCCGAAAATTCCAAATTTGCCAAAATTTGCCAGGAGCATAATATTAAATTTATTGGCCCCTCTGCTGAAATGATTGACAGAATGGGGGATAAATCAAATGCCAAAACAACCATGAAGGAAGCCGGCGTTCCAACAATACCTGGCTCAGATGGATTATTGGAGAGTGTTGCAGAAGGCATTAAACTTGCAAAAGAAATGGGTTATCCGGTAATTGTAAAAGCAACTGCAGGCGGTGGCGGCAAAGGTATGCGAATTATCTGGAAAGAAGAAGAATTTGAAAAACAATGGGATGCCGCAAAACAAGAATCTGGAGCTGCTTTTGGCAACGATGGCCTCTATCTTGAAAAGTACATTGAGGATCCCAGGCATATTGAAATTCAGATAGTTGGAGATCAGGAAGGCCGCGCTTGTCACTTATCCGAGCGCGATTGTTCCATTCAGCGAAGGCACCAAAAACTACTTGAAGAAACCCCATCGCCATTTATGACCGATGAGCTAAGGGAAAGAATGGGCGCCGCAGCGGTAAAAGCAGCAACAGCAATTAATTACGAAGGTGTGGGTACGGTAGAGTTTTTAGTAGATAAACATCGGAATTTCTATTTCATGGAGATGAACACACGTATTCAGGTTGAGCATCCAATTACTGAGGAAGTGATTAATTTCGATTTAATTAAAGAACAAATTAATGTTGCAGCCGGCATT
>JARGGF010000358.1 GCA_029210905.1 Bacteroidales bacterium
TCATAAAAAAAATTCGTATAAAACGCTGGACAATACAGAGCGTATTATTTTTAAGTTGATTGCTAAGGGATTTAGCCAAAGTGAAATTGCTGAATTATTAGATTGGACAAGCAGAAAAGTTGAACAACATAAAGCACGAATTTATGCAAAAATGAACTTTTCCAAAACTGCTGATTTAATGGAATATGCAAACCGTAACAGGTTGTTATGATATAATTTGAATTTTATATTTCTAATTTTACAGGGCCACCATTTTGGGGGCCTTTTTTTGTTTGACAAGGTTTAATATATAACTGTAGTTGATTTTTAATACCTTAATTGCTTATAATTTCAAATTGGCATACATGAAAAAAAGATTATTTATTGGAATCAGGATAATGCCATCCTATGAATTACTTGATTTTTATTCAAAATTAAAACAAAACCTATTGCTAGATAAAATCAAGTGGGTGTCAGCGGAAAATTTTCATATTACATTAAAGTTTTTGGGCGAAATAGAAACAAGTTTAATTCCTGAGATCAAGAAGTCTGTTCAAACTGTGGCAAATCAGACCAGAAAATTTAAGATTCAGCTAAAAGGATTAGGCCAGTTTAAAAAAAACAGGAGTACCAAAGTAATTTGGTTGGGTTTATCGAATTTTGAAAAAATAAATAACCTGGCAGAAAATGTTATGTTGGAAATGATTGGCTTAGGCTTTGAACCTGAAAACAGACCGTATAGTGCACATTTAACAATTGGAAGGGTAAAATATGTGGACGATGAAATTAAGTTGACTGAAATGATTGAGAATTTTAAAGATGAAATGTTTCAACTTTCAGATATTGAGTCAATTACCTTGTATGAAAGTATTTCATCACTAAAAGGTCTGGTATATATCCCTTTATATATAGTTGATTTGCTAAAATAGGTATTTAATTTTGCGCAATTGAATATAAAACCTTCCATTAAGCTATAGCTATAATTATGTTTTCATCCCAATCCTAACATAGTTAATATTAAGCTTGCTTCTTATTATCAAAAACCCTTGTCCTTTTATTATTATTTTTATAAATTTATCTTGTAAAGAAAATATTATAAATATACTTTAATCTAAGAACTATGAACAGGGCAATTATTTTAATTTCATTTATATTGATAGCTGGCCTAAGTTATAGTCAGCACACTGGCTGTATTTCAGGTAATTGTATCAATGGATATGGCACCTACGTCTGGAACAATGGTGATAGATATGTAGGTGATTGGACTAACAGTAATATGCAGGGATCAGGCACCTATTATTTTTTAACCGGGGATAAATATATTGGGCAATGGAAAGAAGGAAAATTTGACGGCTATGGATCTTACTATTATAACAGTGGTAAACAAGAAGTAGGTTATTGGGCCAACCATATTTTCCTGGGCACTTCCAATCCCAATAAGACTGGCTGTGTTTCGGGCGATTGTGACAATGGCTATGGTACTTATGTTTTTGAAACAGGTGAGAAATATGAGGGAAACTGGGTAAATATAAAAAGGAATGGATTTGGAACTAATTACTGGGTTACCGGAGACTGGTACAGAGGTGAATGGAAAGAGGATTTTAGGGATGGTGAAGGAACTTATCAATATAATAATGGTGATAAATACGTTGGGCAATGGAAAAATAACAAACAAGAAGGAGAAGGAACTTTCTTTTACAAAGATGGGACTATCGAAAAAGGCTTTTGGTCAGCTGGCAAGTTTTTAGGGAATCAAAATTTAAATACAACAGGTTGTATCTCTGGTAATTGTATTGATGGATATGGAACTTATGTATACGAAGGTGGCGGGAAATATGTAGGTAATTTTGTAAATGGTTTCAGAGAGGGTTATGGAAGCTATGACTGGCCTGGAGGTGATTCTTACAAGGGTGGTTGGAAAGCTGGTAGCCTTGATGGAAAAGGGATGTACTTCTATGCCAATGGCGAAAAATATGATGGAGAGTGGAAGGATCATAAAATTAATGGGTATGGTACTTTTACTTACAATGATGGCACTTCTAAAACTGGAATGTGGGAAAATGGGAAATATGTTGGTACAGGAACCAATAATTATGGCTGTATATCAGGTGATTGCGACAATGGTTATGGCGTTTATACCTGGGATTCCGGCGAAAAGTATGTGGGTGAATGGAAAAACAAAAAAAGGAACGGACAGGGAACTAATTACTGGGCAAATGGTTTAATTCATGAAGGCGAGTGGAAGGATGATTTACAGCATGGTTATGGAAAAAAGTCGACATCAAGTGGTGAAGTAACAATAGGTTTTTGGGAAAATGGAAAATATCTTGGCGAAAACATTGCGAAATCTGGTTGCGTTTCAGGAAATTGTCAGAGTGGTTTTGGTACTTTTATTGAACAAAATGGAAACAAATATGTAGGTTTATTTAAAAATGGAATTTATGAAGGACAGGGCACCTATACTTTTGCTGAAGGGCATGAATATATTGGAGAATTTAAAAACGGAAAATTTCATGGTCAGGGTAATTATACAATTGCAGGTACTGGTGAAAAATATGTTGGAGGGTTTGCTAATGGAACCTATAACGGAATTGGTACATTTTATTACCAGGATGGGCGGACTCAATCAGGGCTTTGGAAGGATGGCAAATATGCCGGATCTACACAAAAGGATTTAGATCCACCTAAGGTATCATGGTTGACCCCTACTTACGCAAGCTCAGAGACTGATAAATCGGAAACTAAAGTTAAACTTTGTATTTCATCAAAAGAAGAGCTCCAGAATGTACAGATTTTTGTAGATGGTGAATTGCAGGTAAATAATGCGGTTCGTGGATTTAATGTGGTAAGTTCAAATTGTGATTATACTTTGGAACGTTCTGTTAAATTAAAGCCCGGTGATAATAATGTAAAAGTAATAGTAGAAAATGGAGCAGGTAAAGCTGAATCGAGTATCAGAACCATTAAATATAATGCGACTTCTTCCACTAATCAAAAACGATATGCGTTAGTTATTGGAAATTCTGATTATATTTCAGCTCCATTAAAAAATCCTGTAAATGATGCCAAAGATGTTGCTGCAGAGCTTAAAAATCTCGGTTTTGACGTAATGGTATATACAGATGTAAAACAAAACGAAATGAAGGAATATATCCGTTCGTTTGGAAATAAATTAAATGCAAATAAAGGTGTTGGTCTGTTTTTTTATGCAGGGCATGGAATGCAGGTGAATGGTGAAAACTATTTAATACCAGTAAATGCAAAGATTGAGAAAGAGCAGGATGTTGAATTGGAATCAGTTAATTTAAAACGACTTATGGGCGAAATGGAATATGCTCAAAATGAATTAAACATAGTAATTCTGGATGCCTGTAGAAATAATCCTTTTGCACGCAGCTTCAGATCGGGAGGAAATCAGGGACTTGCCAGTACATTAGCCCCAACAGGCACCTTTATTGCTTATGCAACTGCTCCTGGCAATGTAGCCTCTGATGGAAGCGGGAAAAATGGCCTTTATACAGAACAATTATTGCAAGCTTTGAAGAAACCAGGCCTGCGAATTGAAGATGTATTTAAAGAGGTTAGAAAAAATGTATATGAAAAATCTCAAAAAAAACAAGTTCCCTGGGAAAATTCATCAATATTTGGTGACTTTTACTTCACTAAATGATACATTTATCAAAATTTAATAAGTATTTGGTCGCAATTTATATATTGCGGCCTTTTAATTTCGTTTGATTAATAATTAAAAAAACTAAAAAAATCAATACTAAAAGAATAGTGAAACTCTTTTTTATTTAAAAGCAAACAAATGAAAAAAACACTCTCAATTTTAATGCTCCTTTCAGTGGTAAGTATAAGTATAGCTCAACAAAACAGCTGTATATCAGGTGATTGTGACAATGGGTACGGTGCCTGGGTCTATAAAAATGGCGACAAGTACGAAGGTACCTGGGTAAATAAACAAATGCATGGTAATGGTACCTATCTTTATGCGAATGGAGATATCTATAAAGGAGATTTTAAGAACAATAAATTAGAAGGAACAGGAACTTTTGTTTCTCATAGTGGAGATAAATACGTTGGTCAGTATGTAAACAATATGGCAGAAGGAGAGGGCACTTATTTCTACCTTAATGGTAAGGTTGAAAAAGGCTTGTTTCTAAAAGGAGAGTATGTTGGTGATTTAAATAAAACAGGCTGTGTTTCAGGAGATTGTAAAAATGGGAAAGGCACTTATATTTTAGACAATGGAGAGAAATATTTTGGTGAAATGAAAAATTATTCCCGCGAAGGAAAAGGAACCTATTATTTTAATTCAGGGGAGTGGTATAAAGGTGAATGGAAGAAAAATCAGCGCGAAGGGCAAGGAACGAATTATTTTCCTGATGGTGAAAAATATGTTGGAAACTGGAAAAATGATAAACGACACGGCTATGGCACCCATACCTACCTGGATGGGACAGAACGAACCGGTATGTGGGAAATGGGTAGGTATGTAGGAACAGGGAATAATAATTATGGCTGCATTTCTGGTAATTGCGACAATGGTTTTGGGGTGTATCGTTGGTCTGATGGTGAAAAATATGTTGGGACTTTTAAAAATAAACTTCGTTATGGAAAAGGTACAAATTATTGGCCGGATGGAAAAGTTTATGAGGGTGTTTGGTTCAACGATAAAATGCATGGTTATGGCAAAGAATCCAAGGATGGAAATGTTATCAATGTAGGATTTTGGGAAGCAGGAAAATATCAAGGTGAAACCTTTGCAAAAGCAGGCTGTATATCAGGAAATTGCGTGGATGGTTATGGAACTTTGATCTTAAAAACTGGCGACAGATATATTGGCCAATTTAAGAATGGCAACTTTAATGGTTATGGAACCATGGATTTTATCAAAGGTGCAAGGTATGAAGGGGAATTTAAAGATGGAAAATTTGATGGAGAAGGCAATTTGGTCGTTCAGGATAAAGGAAAATACATTGGTGATTTCGCCAATGGTGCATTTAACGGTATTGGTACTTTTTATTATGAGGATGGTAGAACGGTAAGTGGAAAATGGGCCAATAATAATTTTTCAGGAAGTGCCCAGGCTGGTTTAAAAGCGCCAACAGTGGTATGGCACAGTCCCGCAACTGCTTCATTAACAATTACATCTATCGATTATGTGATTCGCTTGTGCATCAGCTCAAAGGAGGAACCACAAAATGTACAGGTATTTGTTAATGATGAATTAAAAGTGAATAATGCTGTGAGTGGGCTAAAACGCTCATCTTCGGGCTGCGATTATGCTTTTGAAAGAATGTTAAATCTTAGACCCGGCGAAAACAATATCAAGGTTATTGTAAAAAATGGAGCAGGGGAAACTACTTCTGAAATCAGAAAGGTTATTTATGATTCCAATACCACAAAATTGACCAAACGATATGCCCTGATAATTGGAAACTCTGCTTATCAAATGGGGCCGCTTCGAAATCCTAAAAATGATGCAAATGCGATGGCAGCCGAGCTAAAAGAGTTAGGTTTCGATGTTTCAGTATATGTTGACCAGGGACAGGAGGATATGAAACAACGAATCAGGGAATTTGGTGATAAAATTACGGCCAACAAAGGTGTTGGTTTGTTTTTCTTTGCAGGACATGGATTGCAGGTTGGTGGTGAGAATTATATAATACCAGTGGACGCACACATTGCCAAATTTGCCGATATTGAGACTGAGGCTGTTAATCTTAACAGGATTACAGGTGAAATGG
>JARGGF010000359.1 GCA_029210905.1 Bacteroidales bacterium
TTCTTTTATTCTTTGTTCTCAGACTTTTTTAGGGTGAAATAAAAAGTAGCTCCGTAATCCTCACAACTCTCTGCGTAAATCGTTCCCCCATGTCTATTAATAATTCGTTTCACTGTAGCAAGACCAATACCTGTTCCTTCAAATTCAGAAATACCGTGAAGCCGTTGAAATGCGCCGAATAGTTTATCAACATATTTCATATCGAAGCCTACGCCATTGTCCCTGATGAAATAAATGGTTTGTCCATCCTTTTCCATTGTTCCAAATTCAATTTGGGTTTGTGGTTGATTTTTCGAATATTTCCAGGCATTACCAAGCAGGTTTTGCAAGGCAATTTGCATAAGGTTCCGGTCAACCGTTGCAATCATTTCCCCTCGGATAATAAAATTTACTTTTCTTTCCATATCCGTTGATTTAAGCTCCATTGCAATAGATTCGGCAATATCGGAAAGGTTGGTTGATTCCATGTGCAATTCAACCTGCGAGAGTTTAGAAAGTTTCAAAAGATCGTCAATAAGTGTACCCATACGGTTGCTTGCATTTTTTACCCGCATAAAATAATCTTTGCCCGTATCATCCAATAAGTCAGCATAATCTTTTAAAATCCTGTTGCTGAACCCGTCAATACTGCGCAATGGGGCACGAAGATCGTGAGAAACAGAATAAGAGAATGCTTCCAGTTCTTTATTGATAGCTTCCAGTTCCAGGGTGCGTTTCTCAACCCTCTGTTCAAGTTCAGCATTAATATCAAGGGATTTTTTATAAAGTTTTGCATTTTCAATGGCAAGTGCTGCACGTCGGGCAAGTTCCTTGACAAATTGGAGGTCTTCCTCATCAAAAAGCCTTCCCGATTCAGCCTGCACAAGCGTAATAACACCATATATCTTATCCCGGCCGGGAATGGGCATAATTATTGCGGATTTTAGCCCTAAATCCTGCAACAACTGAAAGTGTTCTTCGTTTTGTGTGGCAGAGATAATCAGATCATCGGGAATATGATGATATAATTCCGGATTTTGTGTTCGCAAAACATGGTATATGCCATATTGGGCTTTTGGATCGGATGGATACTTTTGGGCCACGTCATAAGCCAGCTTAATTTTTTGTGGATCAACATGAGTTACCGCCAAACGCTTTACCGAACCATCCTTCTCAACTACGTCAATAGCACACCAGTCTGCAATTTTGGGGGTTATCAGATTGGCTAAATTTACTAATGTTTCAGAATAGTTGAGTGATGAAGTCAGAATTGTGCCAGCTTCTGAAAGAAGTTCAAGCCGGTACTGATTAAGCAAGGCCTCCGAACGGGCTGTTTTCTCTTTTTGTAACGAAAGTTCAAGCTCTTCGGTGCGCTCTCTTACCCGCATATCAAGTTCCTCATTTAGTTTTATAATTTCATTTTCCTTCTTTTTCTGTTCAGTAATATCGCGTATAGCTGCTAATACAATGGTACCTTCGTCTTCAAGTTCAACAGGGCTTAAGCTTATTTCAACAGGGAATTCACTGTTATCTTTTCTCTTTCCAAACAAAGGCATTCCAACACCCATACCACGAGTTCTCGGATTTGCATAAAAACCCTGCCGATGCTCAGAATGTTTCAGGCGAAAACGTTCAGGGACTAAAAATTCAACTTCATTGCCAATAATTTCATCCCTGCTATATCCAAAAATATTTTCAGTCTGGGCATTTACCAATTGTATTTTTCCGCCGGCATCAACAAGGACTATGGCATCAGGCGCCGATTCCAATAAGCCCCTGAACTTTGCTTCCGACTTTTTTTTCTCCAACAATTCATTCTCAAACTCTTTCGATGTCCTTAAGGCCAATGCTACAGGTAAAAACCTGTATAATGCAAAAACCGTCACCCAGGATACTACGGCAGTTATAAAAAGTAACAACGCACTCAGTCTGTAATTAGGCCACCAGAATATAACGGCGTCCATCAGGTGTGTTAAACCACAGAATAAAATAAAGGCCCCAAACAACCAAAATACGCTTGGCAGGGGAATATTTGGTTTCTTTTTCAAAAACCGGATTAAAAAAACGGGGATAACAAAATAAGCAGCCCAAATAGCTACATCCGAACCAATATAGAGCCAGCCATGAAATTCTGTCCAACCTCCGCAATACCATCTTGCAGGCCAGCTATCGGCTTCAAAGAGCTTCTCAAAAAATTCAAATACATTATCCATAGTTATCACTTTAGTCAACCACATAATACATCTTTAAATATTTTACTTTGAAAGATGCACTTTACTTAGTGTTTGCAAAAAAACTCTGCGTCAGATAAGATAACGCCTATTTCGAGGCTTGTGAAGTCAGAAAAAGCAGAATCAGCCGACTGATGAGCATTTTTCTGACAAGCAGAACGAAGAAAGTGGTGTTTTCTTGCTGACACTACTCAAATATGTATGAGAGCTATGTCAATGGATAACTAAAGGGTTAACCCCATAGTTAGGTTGTCAGTTATTCTGGGGCTAACCGATTTTTACTTCAATTTCGAGTTTTACAAATTCAAAGTTAAACAAAAAATCTTATTTTTATTTATTCTAATTCTAAATAATAAAATAAGTTGTTTATTCACTATACCTTTTAGCCTTGAAAAGTACATACAAGGAAAGGGTTTCAGTAGAACTTAAAAATCCGTTCTTTTAGGGAGTGGTTTTTTATAAAATATGAGGCATTGCAGTTGTCCAAAATTTATTTGATTTTTATGGCTTTGTAATTTTTCCAGATAGATATGTTGAAAATCTTTCAGAATCAGACACCATATTGAATGGTATTATAGGATTGGATATCAAAGAATTTGTTTTTAATCAGCCATTAAAATGAAAATTAAAAACAAAATCTAAAGTTTTGGCTATATGCTTACCGGAAATTCTGTACATTTGTTTCCATATTAAGCATAGCCAGGCATTTTGGGCATGGATAAAAAATTTTAATGAAACTAAAAGATATTTTTACAGATAATAAAACAAACGTTTTTGTTGTGACCGACCAGGATGATGAAAACGAACATAATTGGACAATAGAACCGACAGACTTTGAGCTTATACCGGAAGAAGGAAACATCTACTATGTAAAAGCGTTGAAGGTCTCAGCTATTAATACAACTGACTGTTATATAGAAATTATTACACCAGAAAGAATAGCTGAGGCAGTAATTATAAAAAGTAATGACGGACAGGGTATATTTGAAAGCATCTATGACCAAGAAGAATCTATAATCCCAGCAATTGCCTCTGATTGTTATGGTGTCTATGAATTATTTTACGCAAAAGAGAATCCGCAAGTCGGTATTGACATACTGAGACATGGCTTGGCAAAAGCGACAAATAAAAATGTTGTTGCAGATGACTTGGGTTATATATTGCGAGATGAAGGAAGAATTGAAGAAGCTATTGAAGCTTTTAAAATTAGTGAAGAATTTGAACCTTCATCAGCATATACTTATTGGGAGCTATCTTATCTTTATGGAGAACTAGGACAGAAGGATAAACAGACAGAATATAAACAAAAGTTCAAAGATAATGGAGGGATTGAATTCTGAAAAATGAAACTCTGCCCATAACAAGGGCTAAAATATCATGCCTTCAAAATGGATTTAAAATAAAGAAAGACAAAAACAGCATACACAAATATTGATTTATTAAATACATAATTTTCAAACAATTATGGCAATTAAAGTAGGAAGATGGGATTGCACGCAATGCGGCTTTACAGGTAATCTGGGTCCAAATACCCGTTGTGAAAAATGTGGGGCACCAAGGCCTGAAAATGTAAAATTTTATCTGCCGGAATATGCTGAAATAGTGCATGATACACAAAATTTAAATGAAGCCAAAAGTGGAGCAAATTGGGTGTGCTCCTATTGCAGTGCACATAACAAAGCCACTCAAAATACCTGTCAATCTTGTGGAAATGACAGGGATTTACTTGATGGTGACAAAAACCTTCAGGAAAAAATTCATCTTTTCAATCAGAACACAACTGCTAAAAAAAATACATTTAAATTTGGAAAAGGTTTAAAAATAGCATTAATCGGCTTATTTTCCTTTATCGTGTTATTCGTCATACTAACGCAAATTAAATCAGATGTTGAGGTAAGCGTAACATCCTGTAGTTGGGAAAGATCAATCAGTATTGAAGAATATAAAAGGGTTATTGAAGAGGACTGGAAACTGCCTTCTGGGGCAGAAAAAATAAACTCCTACAATGCCATTCACCATTACGATCAGGTGGCAGACGGAACAGAAACCCGCACCCGTACTGTTCAAAAACAAGTAGGAACTGAGCAGGTAAAAGTAGGCGAAAAGGATCTTGGAAATGGATATTTCGAAGATATTTACGAAGAAAGACCTGTATATGAGGATGTTGAAGAAACATATGAAGCCACAAAGTATAAACAAGTGCCTGTATACCAAACTAAATATAAATATGCTGTATTTAGGTGGATGGAAGCAGATAAAATAACTTCATCGGGAACTAAAAAACCTGCCTGCTGGCCTGAAGATGAACGCTTAACCAACAAGAACAAATATAGGATTAAACAACGGGACGAAAAATATTATTTGCATATGGACTTTGAAGGAGAAAATGTTCCTGAAAAGGTGAGCTACGAGCTATGGAAAAATACGAATGTTGGCGATATTTTAGTTGGGGAAAAATCAAGGGTATTGGGGACGTATTTTGGCCTGAAGAAAAATTAATACAAGAATTTGAAAACCTAACCTGTTTAACTATGCTCACGTGGGTGATTTCGCTGATTGAAGGGCACTAACGTTAATGGCCAACAATCTTGCTTCTCCTTTCCAGCATGATGGTGTCCCTCCATTTTCCATCCAATTGTGCAATTTTCTCACGGGTTCCTATAACCCTAAAACCAAATTTTTCATGCAGTTTTATAGTAGCCACATTTTCTGGAAAAACACTTGAAAATAAAGTCCATACCCCATTAATTTCCGAGGACTCAATCACTTTTTCCATCAAGCTGGAGCCTATTCCTTTCCCTTTATTGTTATTATCAACATAAATACTAATTTCGCAAACTCCTTTATAAACTTCTCTGGTAGAAACTGAAGATAATACTACCCAACCGACAACATCCCCATTCAAATCATAAACAAAGCGGGAATGTTCAAGATATTTTTTATCCCA
The DNA here is from genome assembly GCA_029210905.1 of Bacteroidales bacterium. GTDB lineage: Bacteria > Bacteroidota > Bacteroidia > Bacteroidales > NBLH01 > NBLH01. The sequence goes on from JARGGF010000359.1 coordinate 5,158, forward strand.
GTCCTCCCAGACCGGAACAACTGTTTCAAATGTGGCATTTCTTGTATTTAAGCCTTGTTGGTATATTTCAAGAACTCGTTTGGCATCGCCTTGATTCATTTCTCTAATCATGCACTAATCAATTCTGCGGTAATACTGTTTTTTGAAAAAATCTTTAAAGGCTAATCCTATAGACCATTCATAATAACCAGTATCTAAACTTGCATGAACATTTTTAAAATCTACAAATCCATAACCAAAGCTTCCAAAAATGCAAATATATTCATACTGTTGCAGGTTAAAGTATTTATTCAGCGTGAGTTCACATACCATTCCACCTGTGCCCGGTAGTGAATAATTTTGGCCAAGCTTATCTTCATTAATTACCTTAAAAATTGAAGAACTATAACCAAGAGAAGGTTCTAATGAAATGTTTTTTTTAAAATCTATTGAATATCCAATATAATAATCAATTTTTATAGGATTTAATTCTGCTTGTTTGGTTAGTGGAATCCCATTAAAATCTAATTCTTCCAGGGGATGTATTGTCCATGGCTTAAACCTTACTCCAAAATTTAGCGTTTTTATTGCTAAA